>NZ_JBFRUJ010000062.1:0-248 GCF_041474575.1 Vibrio sp. 10N.222.51.C5 | reverse complement strand
AAGAAGTAGTCGGTATCTCGATACCCATACCCCATTCGCTTGATTAGCTTTATCTTGTTGTTTATCCCTTCTAGGGTGCAGGTGTTTAGCGGATAACTTGCCGATGCGATAATACCGTGAAGATAAGGACTCAGTTTTCGTGCGAACTCTTTCAATGGCTTAATTCCACTCTCTTGTACTTGTGCCCACCACGCCTCCCAGAGCCCTTTAGCATGTGCTTCTGATTCACAATACCAAAGCTCTTTGAG
>NZ_JBFRUJ010000061.1:0-67913 GCF_041474575.1 Vibrio sp. 10N.222.51.C5 | reverse complement strand
CAGCATTAAAGAATTGCTTAAATTGCTTCTGTAAGGAGATAATCGTCATCGGCTTCACTATTGATGTAGGTAGTTTGTTTGGCGACGATTATCTGATCATAAATGAAGCCTTTTTTCTATCTAAATAAACAAGTTAGCTCTTAAGATCCTGTCTATGAACTAGGGTTAACTTATCTCTCTGTCACTGAATGGCCATTTTACTGCCCAGTAATCTCTAAAATACTCAATAAGCAGTTACATCTTATTGTTTTACTATTGAAGAGAGGGCTCATGGCTTGTAAACCACTTGCACTAATAATAACTGGACTATTATTAACGCCGAATTTTGCTAGCGCTAGGGACGATATTTCGAAATCTGAAAGCGATCAAGCAGCAGAACAGGCAGCAAAGGAACTTGCAAACCCAAACACAGCTTACGCTAGCCTTAATTTAAAGCTCCAGTATTCAGGTGGTTACGATGGTGGAGGGGACAGTTTCGCTACAGTATTACAGCCGACACTGCCGTTTCCCATGGATAACGGCGACAAAGTGATCTTCCGCCCGGCCATCTCTTATGTACAGAACGATTTCCATGTGGACGCACCAGCAAGCTCGCAACACACGGAGCAGTCAGGCTTTACAGACATCTCATTTGATTTAGCTTATGCGCCTAAAATGGAGGGCGGTACTATTGTCGCGTTCGGTATCTTTGCTTCGTTGCCAACGGGCAGCAGTGACTTAACAGCGGATCAATTTGCTGTCGGACCAGAGTTTATGGTCGGGAAAGCGAGTAGCGAGCGAGTTGTCGGTATGTTCCCAAATCACTTGTATGGTGTTTCTGGAGACGGAGCCGACCATTCTGATACTCGAATCAACAAGACATCGACACAAGTGTTTTGGGTAGAGATATTAGGAGGTGGTTGGACGGTGGGCTCTGCACCAACATTCTCGTACGACTGGAATAAGGATCTGGCGGAAATTCCGTTAAACATCAGTGTTAGTAAAACAACGGTTCTGAATGGACGCCCTTGGAAGTTTGGCATTGAAGCGAACTATTACCTTGAGAAAGACGAAAAAACGCGTCCAGATTTTATGTTGAGCTTTAATATCAGCCCTGTGGTGGAAAATAAACTGACATCTTTGTTCGATTAAGCCGTTATTTGAAATACAGTTTTAGAAACGAAAAAGGCTGAACGATCATCGTTCAGCCTTTGGTGTTATTGGATTAAGCGATTCTATTAACCAGCAGCAACTTGCATGATGAGACCACAGATGTAAGCGCCGTATGTACCGAGAGCATAACCCAATACCGCCATTAGGATACCTACTGGTGCCAATGCTGGGTGGAATGCAGCCGCGACGATAGGTGCCGATGCAGCGCCGCCGACGTTAGCTTGGCTACCTACTGCCATGAAGAACAGTGGTGCACGGATTAGCTTTGCCATCACAATCATGATAATCGCGTGGATGGTTAACCAAGTGATACCGATGAAGAAGTAGCCTGGGTTATCCAAGATAGCTGTGATATCCATCTGCATACCAATAGTGGCAACTAGGATGTAGATGAATGCAGAGCCCACTTTAGATGCGCCACTGTGCTCAAGGCTGCGTGTTGATTTGAAGCATGAAGCAATGAGTGCAAACGTAGTCACCATTACGATTAACCAGAAGAATCCAGAAGTCAGGCTGTATTGCGCCAGTTCAGGAGCATTAGTTGAGATCCATGGTGCGATAATGTCGCTAAAGAAGTGTGCTAAGCCCGTAAGGCCAAACGCAATCGCAGTGATCTTCATTAGATCCGTTGTCGTCGTCGGACGCGCGTTTTCTTCTTGGTACTTAGATACGGTTTCCTTTAGGTCTTCGATAGATGAAGTATCGGCTTTTAACCATGCATCAATCTTCTTCTGACGACCTGCCATGATAAGCAATATTGCCATCCAAATATTGGCACAGATTACGTCCACAGTAATCATCGCAGAGAACAACTGATCGTCAACTTCAAATACTTCTTTCATTGCAGCTTGGTTTGCACCGCCGCCGATCCAAGAACCAGCCACCGTTGTTAGACCACGCCATACATCACCCGATACAAGGCCAGGATTTATTTGGTCGATGATCAAGATAGCCAATGGGCCGCCAATGATAATACCGACAGTACCGGTTAGGAACATGATGACGGCTTTTGAACCTAGTCCAAAGATCTTGCGCAGATCTGCAGAGATGATCAGTAGAACGAGTGCACTCGGAAGTAAGTAACGGCTTGCAACAAAGTACAGTTTAGAATTCGAAGCATCGATTATGCCGAAGCTGTTTAATAAAGAGGGAACAAAGTAACAAAGCAATAGACCCGGAACGAACGAGTAGAATTTTTTCAGTGCGCTATTTTGGCTACTTTCCGTGATAAAAACACCGCCAAGAATAACAGCTAACATGCCCATTATTACAGCATCATTAGTAATCATTATTATATCTCCTTTAAGGTGAGCGCAGAGGTCTCACTTTTTGAATTGCAGGACTATACCGATAACCGCTATTCGTTACAAATTGTAACGATAGACATGTTTTGAAATGTTTATGTTAATTTTAACGGGTTGAATTTGTGAATGCGGCGCAAGGCTTATTTGTGTGGTGAATGGTTGGGTTAGGGCTTGTGCAGCGTATTTAGATATATGCAATGTAATTCAAGCCTTAGAGAGTGGTCGCTAAGAATTGGGTGGGTGCTTGAATGGTAGGAATGAGTGCATATATAGCCATGTTTTTGGTGTGGTTTATGCGGGGTGGGAATGTTTCAATAATGTAAAAATCGAATCCACTTTTGCCATGTGGTCAGAAATTAAAAATTTTAGCTAGATCACACAAATCTCTCGGATTACGAGTTTCAGCACCCGCTACTTATGCTCATTTGACGTTTTGTAGGGGGTAAATGAAAGAAAAAGCGGCTTAAATAGCCGCTTTTGATGGTTGAATTGCATGGTTATCTAGAGCTGAAGTCTAGATGCCGTTTAAGACTCTTCTTCCTCAAAGCCATCTGCATAGCCTTTTGGTGGTGGTGTCCAACCACGTTCAGAGCGAGAGTGTTTGTCTGAACGGTCTTTTTTCATATCTTCTTTCATTGCTTCTTCAAGGTGAATGAAGATTTGTCGGTAGTTGTTGTCGTAGCGTGGGTTCTCTTCCGCTTCAGACCAAGCTTGATAGAGCTTTTCAGACTTACGGCTTTCAACGCGTTGATACGTCGATTTTTGCTGTTCGACGAAGAATGGGTGATGACCCAAAGAGCGCAAGGCTTCTGCACCCATTTCAAGAGCAGAATGGTAGGTCTCTGATTCCACAAAGTCTGCACCTGCTTCTCGTAAGCGATAACTATGACCACGGTCGAATGCGCGGGCTAAGATTTTCACTTTAGGGTAGGTGTGTTTAACGTATTTGACCAATTCAACGCTTGAGTCTTGATTATCGATTGCTACTACTAGCATCGCGGCTTCTTCGATTCCGGCGGTATGCAATAAGTCGTGACGTGTCGCATCACCAAAGTAAGATTTGATATTGATAGAGCGTAGTAAGTCTACTTGGTTCGCTTGGTGATCAAGAACCACCGTATTGACATCGTTCGACACCAACAAGCGGTTAACGATTTGACCGAATCGACCAATGCCCGCAATGATAACGGTACCTTTCTCTTCGATGGTATCTTCTTCGCGGTCGTTAGATTTTTGTTCGTAACGAGGAAGAATCACTTTATCAAATAGAATGAACAGCCCTGGTGTTAGGAACATTGAAAGTGCCACAACCAGCGACAATGTTTGAACGATGTCAGCAGGTAATACGTGGTTTTGAGCTGAGAAGCTTAGTAGTACAAAACCAAACTCACCGGCTTGCGCCAAGCTCAGTGTAAACAGCCAACGGTCACTGTTTTTGATTTTGAAGATCAATGCCAACGTAAATAGCACCAAGGCTTTAAGAAGCATAACGCCAAGAGTGAGGCCAATGATCAAACCAAAGTCGTTGAATAGAACATCAAAGTTGATGCCAGCACCAACGGTAATGAAGAACAAGCCAAGTAGCAGCCCTTTAAACGGGTCAATATTAGACTCAAGCTCGTGGCGGAATTCACTGTTCGCTAAAACCACACCCGCAAGGAAGGTACCCAAAGCCGGTGATAGGCCGACTAGGCTCATCAGTGCAGCAATACCAATCACCAACATCAGTGCGGTTGCAGTAAAGATTTCACGCAGGCCTGAGCTTGCCACGAAGCGGAACAGTGGACGACTCAAGAAGTGTCCGCCGACCACAACAATCGCAATAGATGCTGTGATCACAAGGCCATAAGCCCAACCGGGTAGGCCAGCAACAAGACTTAACTCTTCATGATGATCAGAGGCCGAAGCGACCGCGCTTTGTGCAGCTTCAATTAATTCTGGCAACGCTAATAGAGGAATGAACGCCAACATAGGGATGACGGCAATATCTTGGAACAGTAGGACTGAAAAAGCGTTCTTGCCGCCTTCTGTTTTGGATAGCCCTTTTTCGTTAAAGGTTTGGAGTACAATCGCGGTAGATGACAGTGCGAAGATCAAACCGATAGTCAGCGCAATGGTCCAAGGTTGTCCGAAGAAAAGGGCGATACCCATTACAATCGCGGTAGTGCCACCAACTTGCAGGCCACCCAGCCCCATAAGTCGGTTTCTCATTGCCCAAAGCATCTTAGGCTCAAGTTCAAGGCCGACCAAGAACAGCATCATAACCACGCCGAACTCGGCAAAGTGTTGGATGGTTGTGGTCTCTTCACCCACTAAGCCGATGATTGGGCCAATCACAACACCAGCAATGAGGTAACCTAATACAGAACCAAGACCAAGTCTTTTGGCAATAGGCACGGCAATAACTGCTGCGACTAAGTAGATAAACGCTTGTAGAAAATATCCCGTCATTATTTAACCTCTGCCATTAGTTCTTCTACGTAGTGGTTGAGTTTTTCTGCTTTGCTGGCTTTCTTAATATTGATCTTGCCGGCAACCAACGCCTCTAACAGCACTTTATAGCTATCGACATGCTCTTGAATGCGGTTTTCTTCCAACGCGGTACGCGAGCCAAATAACGCAAAGGGCGCGAGATAGTTCATCCCACACAGAGAAGCAGTTTGTTCGATTGGGTGAAGCAGCTCTCGAATAGTGAAATGGTTGTAACCATCACTTTGGTAGGCATCTTTTTTACCACCTGCAGTAATGCTACATAATAAGTTCTTACCCTGTAGTTCATTGCCATCGGCGCCGTAGGCGAAGCCGTATTCAAGAACAAGGTCTTGCCACTCTTTAAGAATTGCCGGTGTTGAGTACCAATACAAAGGAAACTGAAAAATGATGATGTCATGGTCTAACAGGCGTTTCTGTTCACGGTCGATGTTGATTTTAAATGTCGGATACTCGGCATAGAGATCGACACAGGTAACACCGTCAACGCGTTTGGCTTGTTCAAATAAGGGTTTGTTTGCTTCAGAACGATGTTGAGAAGGGTGGGCGAATAGCACCAAGACTCGATTTTTCGACATATAGCCCTCTTTGTCCATTAACGAATAATATTTATTGGAATTATAGTTATACAATAATAGAAGAATGGTTGAACAACAACGAATTAGCCCATACTTCTTTGTTTAGATACGTGTGCTTTCTGCGTTTAATTATATAAGACACCAGTCATTTTGTGTCTTTCAGGCACAAGTAGCCGATGACTGAGTAAAACTAATTATTCACGAATAGTAAAAGCGAATGTGGGCATTTTATGTCACCGTTGGTGGGTAACGTAAATAATCCAATAACCCTACATAGAACGATAATGAATAAAGGAAAAAACTATGAGCATGGACTTGCGTCAACAATGTGATTTGTTGCTTTCTGGTCATCTAGAACCGACACCAGCACAAACATTCGCTCAGATGGCTGAATGGTGTGAAACACACAATGTGAGCCATGATAGCTACGGTGATGGCGAGTTTATCGAGAGCTTTGAAAACAAGGTCGCAGAGCTGCTTGGTTATGAAGCCGCCGTATTTGTTATTACCGGCACCATGAATCAACCCACAGCATTAGAAATTGCGTGCCAAGAGAAAAGAAACCCGGTAGTAGCGATGCATGAGTCGAGTCATATCATTCGCCATGAACGCCAAGGGTATCAGCTCCAAAATCGTTTCAACGTGCTTCCGGTCGGCAATGTATTTCGCACTTGGAATGTTGATGACTTAAAGGCATGGCCTGATGAGATTGCAGCCGCTCTGTATGAATTACCGATGCGTGAAATTGGCGGCCAATTGCCAGAATGGGATGAGCTTGAAGCGATCAAGCAATACTGCAAAGAACAATCGATTCACCTTCATATGGACGGTGCACGTTTGTGGGAATGTGGCGCGTATTATAAAAAGCCATACAGCGAGATTGCTCAGGGCTTCGATAGTGCTTATGTTTCGCTGTACAAAGGTCTCAATGGGCTGGGTGGTTCGTTATTACTGGGTGATAAAGCCTTTGTCGCGAAAGCATCGGCGTGGATGAAGCGCCAAGGTGGTAATGTTTATCACCGAACGCCTTATGTGGTTTCAGCAGCAATGCAGTTTGATGAGCGATTAGAACTGATGCCTGCTTTATACGAACGCACCAAACAGGTTTATCAAATCCTACAAGATTACCCTCAGTTTACGGTTAACCCGCAGCAACCGCAGGTCAACATGCTTCACCTCTATTTACCTGTGAGCTACGAAGACGGCATTATTGTGAGGGATAACATAGCGAAGAAACACAAGGTTTGGATAGGAAACCCAGCGATCAGCGAACTGCCAAACCAATGTAAGATTGAATGGTATGTAGGGGATAACTTACTGAATCTGCCTGATCATGAGCTGATCGACATTCTTGATTTTATTAACGAAGAGCTGATTTGATTAACTAAGGGTTAATTTGATTGCGGAAGAGTTGAGTTGATTACAGAAGAACGGACTGCAGAAGAGCGGAGCTAATGGAAATGGATACAAGAAATCGGTCCGGTATCCATTTATGCAGCTAGGATGACAGGCTCTGTTACATATACTGGTTGATGTACACATCAACTAAGAACATGAACACTGGAACCGTGCTGAGAAGTCCGAAGAAGACGATTGGCACCCAGTTTTTGATTTTCTTTTTAGGTTGCTCAGTGTTATTCATAAATTCGGCCTTAAATTCGTTGTTGAGTCTGTTTAGCTTTTTGGTACTAAAAATCTAAGTGCATGGTATCAAATAAATGGGTTTAGCCCTAAGTGGATTTAGAGAATCGTGGCGTGAATCAATCACATAAAATGTAAGTGATTCATAAACGGTTCATAAAGGTTCAACAATAATGAACCTATTAGAACAAGCATTGCCTTACTCGGCATATCAAATAAACAGCATTTAAAGATTTGGAGAATACAGAATGAAAACAATAGGAAACATCATTTGGTTTCTGTTCGGTGGCGTATTTATGGGACTAGCTTGGTGGTTCTTCGGACTGCTCGCATTCCTAACCATCGTTGGTATTCCATGGGGTAGAGCGTGTTTCGTTATGGGTAACTTCTCATTCTTCCCATTTGGTCAGGAAGCGATTTCGCGTGACGAGCTAACCAATGAAATGGACATCGGCACGAGCCCGCTAGGTGTGATTGGTAACGTTATTTGGTTCTTATTTGCGGGGATCTGGCTTGCGATTGGTCACATCATGTCAGCTGTGGCGTGTTTCATTACCATCATTGGTATTCCGTTCGCGATTCAACACCTTAAATTAGCGGTTATCTCACTGGCGCCTATCGGTAAGACGGTTGTCGATAAACGTGAAGCAGAAGCGGCGCGAGTAAGAAATTACAAGGGTTAAGATTACACTTTTAGCCTGATTGAACTGAAAAGCACATCGTATGATGTGCTTTTTTTGTGCCTCTGTTCTTATCTCTCGACGCTCATATCCCAAACACTAACTAGGCGTTGTTGAGCTAGACATTATTGAACAGGACTTCAAGCCGCAGGGTGATGTTGGCTTCTTCGGTATGTTTCTCATGGGGTTCTCGTTCCCATTGATAACGAGGGATGAGTTCGTAGAACAGCCACTCTTTCCATACGTTTTGTCGGTAGGTAACCGAAACCTGAGCGTATTCGTAATGATTATGAGGCTCATCCGTTGCATTAATCGTGGCACTGTATTGAAGAGCTTGGTCTTGAGCAAGGTAGTGATACAAGGTTAATCCCGTACCATAATTCCAACCTTTAAGGTCGTCGTTATACCCCGCAAAGCTTGACCATCGAGCCAAGAAGTCATCACTCAAAGAAAGATCAAAGTCGATGTCAGTGATCTCACCAGTCTCCTGTTTTTCCTGATATACCCGCTGGGTAAGCCTGAATACCACATCGGTGGTCAGAGGGTAGGTAAAACGGTAGCGAGCTTCGATACGCGGTCGCAATGTTGCCTTAATATTGAAGCTACTGTAACCCTTGGCATAAGCGTCATAACGCAGGCCTAATGCACTTTCCAATTCATCGGAATCATTCGGAAAAAAATCCAAGAATTCTTCATCGCTGACAGACTCGTAGATCAATTTTAGGCGTTTACTGACAAAAGGAAGATGCAGACGCGCATTGAGCTTGGTTGAGTAGTCGAGCTCCCCACCTTCTGAATAAATAAAATCGTTATACCAACGTACAGATGTGCCAGCTCTGGCATCTTCAGTTATTCGGTCATCTACAAAGAAGCTATCGAACCAGAGTGCAGGTTGGCAAAACTTACTGTTCAGGAAATGGTAAGCCTTTTCGACAGGGACGTCTTCTAACGGCTGACTGTGGCACTCATTTTGTTCCTCTGCCTGAACTGAGTATGAAATGATTGACGCCAATAATGAGGTGCTAGCTATCCTACGACTCAATGGAACCTGTTTGTTATTCTATATATCAATAGTTTGACTATAACCAAGCGATTGCAACAATGCGACTTTTTAGTGATGAGTGATGAGTGATTAGCGAGGAAGATAAAGGTTTGAAAGGGATTGGATAGATAAAAGAAAACGGACTCACAAGGTGAGTCCGTTTGTTTTAGCTATAAGAAGTGATTTGTATCTAGATTACATTGCCGCTTCGAAAATCGCAGAGATTTCTTCGTGGGTCGCTTGTTTAGGATTAGTAAAACCACATGCGTCTTTCAGTGCGTTGTCAGACAGAGTAGGGATATCTTCTAGCTTCGCACCAAGTTGCGCGATACCTGTTGGGATGTTCACGTCATTTGCTAGTTGAACAATTGCTTCGATCGCAGCTTCTGCACCTTGCTCTGGTGACATACCTTCAACGTTAACGCCCATTGCTTTTGCAACATCACGTAGACGCTCAGGACAAACTTGCGCGTTGTAGCGTTGAACGTGTGGTAGCAAGATAGCATTACACACACCGTGTGGAAGATCGTAGAAGCCGCCTAGCTGATGCGCCATCGCATGAACATAACCTAGTGACGCGTTGTTGAACGCCATACCCGCCATGAACTGTGCGTAAGCCATTTGTTCACGTGCTTCAATGTCTTCGCCGTGCGCTACTGCCGTTCTTAGGTGAGCTTGTACAAGTTCAATGGCTTTAATCGCTACAGCGTCTGTAATTGGTGTCGCTGCGATAGAAACGTAAGCTTCGATTGCGTGTGTTAGCGCATCCATACCTGTTGCAGCAGTCAGTGATGCAGGTTTAGCAAGCATTAGTTCAGGATCGTTTACTGAAATAAGCGGTGTTGTGTGCTTATCAACGATAGCCATCTTAATGTGGCGCTCTTCATCAGTGATGATGCAGAAACGTGTCATTTCTGAAGCGGTGCCCGCAGTCGTGTTGATAGCGATAAGAGGCATCATCGGTTTTTCAGATTGATCGACACCTTCGTAATCTGCAATCTTGCCGCCGTTAGAAGCAACCAGAGCGATACCTTTTGCACAGTCGTGTGGAGAACCGCCACCTAGAGAAACAACAAAATCACAATCGTTGTCAGTCAGCAATTCTAGACCATCGTTCACGTTAGTGATGGTTGGGTTTGGTTGAGTGCCGTCGAATACAACTGCGTCTACGCCACGTTGGCTAAGAAGGTCTTGTACCTGCTTAACTACGCCAATTTGATTCAGGATCTTATCAGTAACGATCAGACCTTTTTTGAATCCTTGAGACTGAATGCTATCAGCAGCATCTTTCAAACAGCCAGTACCCATGAAGTTGATTGTAGGGATGTAAAATGCAGTAGACATTGGAAAACTCCGTTAATTATGATTTTTAATTTCCTACATGTTGTCGGCATTCAAGTGGTTGACCATTGATCTGGAACAACTTTGATTCCGAACTACCACTTTGTGGCTAGTCGTTGTGATAGGGCTCATATAGCAATCGTTTTCATGGATTTTGGCTGTGTTCTTTGTCAGTAATGGATAGTGATAAATTGATTCAACTAAGGGCAAAATGGTGCTCTATAACAATGAAAAGTAAGCTTTTTCATTGAAAGCTGATCTAGTTAGGCTTGTGTCGACTTTTTATCTGAGTCATCACTGCATTCAATTTGAGGTTCTTGTGACTCTTCAGAATCAAGCGTGTCTTCTGGCTCCTCGTCATAGTATTTGACAAGAAAAGGGGTGAGCATGACAGATGACGGTAAAAAGTGCTTCATAGTACCTCCCGGTACCTAAGTGTATTTCTTGTATGGTATTGGTTTAATATGTGGCAAAATTTGCGATACATCATGACTTGTGGCTTGTTTTCTATAAATTATTAGATTTATATACAGGCTCACAAAATTGAGGGTAAAGTGATGCTCCGCCCTTTGAGGCAACGATAAAAACAACGACAAAAACAGTGCATGCACTGCTCAACAGCGCGAATAATAGGAAATAAAATGAAGTACGATTGGATATTCTTTGATGCAGATGAAACCTTGTTCCATTTTGATGCTTATCAAGGAATGAAGCTGATGTTTTCTCGCTTTGGTGTGGATTTTAGCGAGCAAGATTATTCTGCTTATCAAAAGGTTAACTTACCACTTTGGGTCGATTACCAAGATGGTCGCATTACCGCAGACCAACTGAAACATACGCGCTTCGAAAGTTGGGCTGAAAAGCTTGAAACAACAACCGCTGCTTTAAATAGTGCATTTTTAACGGCGATGGCAGATATCTGTTCTTTGTTACCGGGTGCACAAGAGTTGATGGAGTCTTTAAAAGGCAAAGTGAACATGGGCATCATTACTAACGGTTTTACAGAGCTTCAGTCTATCCGTTTAGAGCGTACCGGAATGACGGATTACTTTGAGCACGTGATTATTTCTGAAGAGGTTGGGGTAGCCAAACCGGATGCCGAGATTTTTGAATATGCGCATAAGCTGGTTGGATTGCCATCGAAACAAAGAATATTGATGGTCGGGGATAACCCACATTCCGATATTCTAGGTGGACTCGATTTTGGCATCGAAACGTGTTGGTTAAACAGCCAAGAAAAGGCAGCGCCAGCGGGTATCAATCCTCACTACCAAGTGAAGTCTTTGGCTGACTTGCAAGCTCTACTGCTGGCTTAGTGAATAGTTAACAACTGACCGCCACTAGCGAATACACAATCATAATCGGTTGATTTCTTTAATCGACCAATGCTTTGTAAACAAAGTGTTGATGGCCGAGTACGAAAATGTACTCGGCCAATTATTTTGAACTTGGTTTTACCATAGAGTGACCATCAAAACAGATAAAGGAAAAAGTGTGCTGAAATCTCATCGTTATAGCTGCTACGGTATTATCGCCATTTTACTATGGAGCTGCTTGATTGCTCTGTCTCGTAGCGTCTCAGAACAGCTAGGTCCAATTGGTGGTGCGGCCAGTCTTTATACGGTGAGTTCGCTGTTGTTGGTCTGTGTTATGGGGCTACCTAAGTTTTCACGCTTTTCTAAGTCTTACTTGCTGATTGGCGGCGCCTTGTTCGTTTGTTATGAGATCTTCTTGGCTTTGGCGTTGGGAATGGCAAACAATAGACATCAAGCCTTGGAAATGGCTGTCATCAACTACTTATGGCCAGCACTGACGGTGTTATTTGCGGTGCTGCTGAGCGACAAGAAAATTAACTGGTTGGTTTACCCAAGCATCTTCTTGGCCTTCTTTGGCGTCGCTTGGAGCATCAGCGGCGATCAGGGGCTTTCTGTTGAACAAATCGCTGCCAATGTTGCTACTAACCCAAAAACTTATTCAATGGCGTTTTTCGGCGCGATTATTTGGGCGGTTTACTGTAATTACACTCAGAAAGTGGCGAAAGGGCAGAATGCGATTGTGTTGTTCTTTATCGCAACGGCAATCACCTTGTGGATCAAATACGCATTGAGTAACGAAACCGGCATGGTGATGACAACCAGTGCTGCGATTGACTTAGTGTTGGCAGGCGTGTGTATGGGCGCAGGTTACGCGCTTTGGAATACAGCGATACTTGGCGGCAATATGGTCTTCTTGGCGACCATGTCGTATTTCACGCCTATTTTTGCGACCTTACTGTCTTCTATTATTTTGGGTTTGTCATTGAGCATGACGTTTTGGCAGGGCGTTTGTATGGTAACGATTGGCTCTTTAGCTTGCTGGTGGGTAACCAGAGACAAAAAGCCGACGGTTACGGCGTCGGCTTCTAAAAAGGTTCAATCAGAGTCTTAGTCAGCGAGAGATTGATTGGTTAGCTCTTGGTTCTTAACTCTCGACTCTTAACTCGCGATATTGAGATTCAATTGAAGCTCATAAGGCATCTTCGATAAGCGTCGCTTAAGTTGGCGGCGCGTACGTTCAATATCATCGACCGCAATCGCTTGTTGGTCGTTGGTATGAATATCAACATTGATTCGTAATTCTGGACCAACCTTAGTCACACCCATCAGCTCCAAATCTTGCTCCGCTTCTTTGTCTACCGCGACAACGTTCTTATCTACCGCATCACAAATATCTTTGTTTGCCGACATCATAAGCAGTTCGCGCATGGCTTCACGTAACATGTCGAAAGGAACTTTGATGAAGTAGAAAGACATTAGCAACATCATCATTGGGTCGGCATACACTGCGTATTCTGCAAGCGGAGAAAAAGTAATTAACCAAGCCGCTACGAAACCCGCTGTTACCGCTACACTCAGTAGCGTATCCATCTGCCACTGCTTAGATTCAGCCTGAATCAGACCTGAAGAAATACGTTTGCTCTTATTCGCGATGTACCACCAAGCGTAACCACAACCCAACACGTTGAAAATACCAAACAGAGTTGCAATAGAAGCATCAACTTCACGACCACCCGTCATTAGGGCACCAATCGCAGAGTAAAGTGAATAACCAACCACAAGCAGAATCACAACGGCTTTAATCGCAATCACAATCGGCTCGATGATAGCTCGACCGAACGGGAACTCTCTATCTGAAGGGCGGTTAATGTATTTTGAAGCAGCTAGTGACAATAAAGTTAACAGTAAGCTGATAAGAGAATAGACACCGTCAAATACTATGACCAGAGAGCCAACGAGAAGACCCAACACCAATCCGCCAATTGCGAAGCCTGATGCTAAAAGGGCTGAGAACAATAGTACTCGATTTTCGTTTTGGCTTTTCCTGTCACACATAATATTTTCCAGATGTTTTTGATAACTTCATTGTTCTAATAATGAGCTAACTTTACAAACTTTATCTGATGATGTTTATATGTCTTATTTAATTCGAACATATAAATCAATAAAATTCAGTGACTTAAGATCAGGGTGTGGTGTCAATAAAGTTGACGTTGAGTGTTTTTTGGTGATGGTGTGCAACTGAAATAGGATCGTTTATGATTAATAAAACACATTAGTCGCTAAGGTCTTATTGGTCTTCTAGATTTGACTGCGACTGCGATGGACAAGGAGTGAATCAATATGAAGTTTGACGATATCAGTGATAACGAGTTGTGGGTGATTGCTAACCCGATTATGGATAATCTGATGGACGGTTCAACCAAGGTCGATCATGAACAGCACTGTCGAGACTTTACTCAAAGGATGAAAGACATTGTTACGCCGGAATATTTAGAAAAGGTGTGTCACCATTATCAGCACAGTAATGGCTTTTTTGCTGAGCGAGAGCAAGTCGCGCTGTTTAGACGTTCAGACTCCATCGCTTTTGTGTGGAAACAAGCTTACACCATCGCCAAAGGCGAGTTTGTCGCCGAAATGGTATTGGTTGAAGAAGACGGACGCTACTTAGTGGATCACGTGATGGTTTTCTAGAGCAAGACTTAAGTATGGAGTAAAAGTCGTCCGTCTAGAAATCAAACAAATAATCACTAAGCTGGTCGGCCAACCAATTCATTCCTGGGTGCTCTGCCATGCCAGCCGCGGTAAACATACAGTAGTCTTCTTGTGTTAAACCGTAGGTGTGTTTGATCACGGCAAGCTCTTGTTCACGCAGTAAATGGCGAATCAATGGCTCAGGCATTACGCCCCATGCTTCTTCACGTAGAATCGTATCCAACATAAAGTCGAAGCTAGAGAAGCCAATGTAACGACGCGAGAAGGGCTCAAGCTCAGGATTATCCTTTTCATTAAGATAAACCATGGTTGCTTGCATCGAATTTCTCAGTACTTCATCAGACACTCGTCGCATCGCACTCAAATCATGTCCTTTCTTACATACAGACATCATTCGAATCTTACCAAGCGGGTTGTAGATAATTCTTGGGTCATCGACGCGTTCGTAATCGACACCAAATGCGAAGTCGACTTGCTGAGTTTCAACTAGGTTAGCTAAGTCACCGCTCGATGCGAGAACGAAGTTGAATGAGGTAGAAGGGTACTTGTTATTTAAGGCGTGAGATAAGTCCTGCCACATTTCATCGGGTAGGGAGTCATCTCGTGCTATCCAAATTTCTGCGTTGAATTCGCCCGAAACATGCAAGCAGGTTTGTTTAATACGCGCGGCTGTCACCAACATGCCTTCGCAATCTTTGTAAATCGCTTTACCCGCTTCTGAAAGCTCAACGTGGTTTCCGCTGCGGACGAACAGCTCGACATCTAACTCTTTTTCCAAGGCTTTAATCGACATGCTGAGTTTGGTTCGGTTGCATTCTAACTGGCGTGCAGCTTCAGAAACTGATCCTAAATCAGCAACGGAACAAAAGGCTTGGACTTGAGAAAGGTTCATTTCATTTCCATATTGAGCGGGGGTCGGTGCATATTATCTGAATATTGTGCTGACTATCTTAGAAATAGTCCATCTTTGCATGATAACTCTATGACGAATTGACTAATTTGGTTTACTCTGGGGAAGTTCCGAACCTACAAGAAGTAAAGATGGAGGCCATGATGGCGAAACAATGGGACGAATACGCCGTTGATTGGGATAAAGATCCCGCAACTGCAGTATTCGCACAATCCGTATTTGACCAGTTAACACAGCTCGTTGATTTAAACGGAACCCGTGTCCTTGATTTTGGTTGTGGTACAGGACTACTCAGCCAGAAAATATCTCCTTTAGCAAAAGAGATCATCGCACTTGATATCTCTGAAGGGATGATTGAAGAGTTAGATAAGAAAGAGTTACCTAACGTTGAACCGGTAGTTGATATTTTATCGCGCGGACTTGCAGCGCAGCATCCAGCATTCAGAAACCAGTTTGACCTAGTGGTAGCCTCTTCGGTGTGTGGTTTTATCCCGAACCTACAAGACACAGTCAGTCTGATTTACACGCTGCTTGAAAACGACGGTACGTTTGTACACTGGGATTGGTACTTGGAAAGCGACAGTGAAGACTACGGTGTAAGCCAACAGCGCTCAGAAAATGTATTGAGTGCAGCGGGCTTTGCAGTCGTTGAAGTCTCTACACCGTTCTCGATTGACACTCCACAAGGAGAGTTAAAGGTATTAATGGGTGTTGGACGTAAACAAGCGCTTCCAGATCTGTAATCGTGTGTATGCCTTGAGCTAGCATTCAGAATGCTCATTTAAACTACTAAACCCACATTAACGACTCTAACGTCAGTTATGTGGGTTTTCTCTTTTTGGCGCTATCGTTTTAAACAGAACGAATTAGCGCTTTCTCATTTCTTCACTACTAACTCTGGTTTCTCTATTTCTCTGTTTCTCTGTTTCTCATCTCGCTCATAGAAAACTCAACACCGCTAATTTACAAATTATTTATTTCCATTTTGGAAATGTAGTCTTGCATACATTTCATTAGTGGAAATATAACGGTGAGATATAAAATAAGCCCATAATAACATTAAGGGTTTAATCATGAGCCACCAATCTGCGTCATCTACTTCTTCACCACTTTCAGAGCAACAACAACGCTTTAGCAATATCATTTCAGATGCCAACCTGTCAGCAAAACAGAAGTCGAGCTATCTTGCCTTAGAAGCTGAAGCCAGCCTGCCGTATATGCCGGTAAGCAAAGAAGTAGAGCAAGCCTTACAACAAGGTGTGCTGTGTGACATGTTTGAAGGACACGCCCCATTTAAGCCGCGCTATGTACTTCCAGATTATTCTAAATACTTACATCAAGGCTCAGAGTATTTAGAGCTTAGCGCGGCAACCAACTTCGATGAAGCATTGAACATGCTTACCATCCTTTACCACCATGTTCCTTCTGTGACTTCAATTCCGGTTTACCTAGGTCAGTTGGATGATGTGTTGATGCCTTTCGTGGGCGACTTAACAGAAGAGCAGGTATACCAAAAGATTAAGCTGTTCTGGATCATGTTGGATCGCACACTGCCAGACGCCTTTATGCATGTGAATATCGGCCCAACAGACAACATTATCTGCCGTACGATTTTACGTGTAGACGCTGAATTGAAGCAGATCGCGCCAAACTTAACCTTTATGTACGACCCAGCCGTGACACCTGATGATCTACTTCGTCATGCGGCGAGCAACATCTGTGAATGCAGTAAACCACATATTGCAAACTATCCAGCGCATGCCGAGGCTTACGGCGATAAGCGTTTTGGTATTGTGAGCTGCTACAACTCTCTGCCGTTAGCGGGTGGTTCAAACACCTTGGTGCGTATGAACCTTAAGCAAGTGGCGTTGAAGTCTGAGGACAGTGCTGATTTCTTACAACAAGTATTGCCGAACTACAGTGGCATCATGGTTGAGTTGATGAACGCTCGAAGCCGCTTCTTGCATGAAGAGTCTAACTTCTTCGAAGGCTTCTTAACCAAAGAAGGTTTGATCGAAGAGGATCGCTTTGCGCCAATGTTTGGTATTTACGGCATGGCGGAAGCAGTCAACATCTTGTTGGAGAAAGAAGGTCAAGCAGGGCGTTATGGTCACGATGAACTGGCGAATCAGCTTGGTCATCGTATCTCTGAAAAGCTGGCTGAGATCGTTGAACGCTCTGAAGTGAAGTATGGGTTAGAAGGTAAAGCTCTGCTGCATGCTCAAGGCGGTATTAGCCTAGATGAAGATGTGACCCCGGGTGTCCGTATTCCTTATGGAACCGAACCGGATCCAGTCTCTTATGTTCGTGCAACTGCGGGTCACCATAAGTTCTACACGTCGGGCATCAGTGACATTCTGACCATCGACGAAACAGTGAAATCTAACCCTGAAGCGATGTTCAATTTGTGTAAAGGTGCGATTCAAGCGGGTTACCGTGAGTTTACGGCTAACGTGGCATCAAACGATTTGGTTCGCGTGACGGGTTACATGATTAAGCTGTCTGACATTGCCAAATATGACGAGCAAGGCTCACGCACCAATACCACCTTTTTAGGTGCCGAAGCTGCGAAGAACACGGGCATATTAGAGCGTAAACCACGCGTGGCGAGTTTAGAGATGTCGCCGACATACGAATAGCTTTAACGTGCGTGCGTTATGTGTATGGTGCGTTTCGAATACGAACAATGTGAATTATGAAAATTTCTGATCTAACAACTCAAATGGCTAGGGTTAAAAATAATAAGACAGAAAAACAAGCGAAGGTCAGCCGTGTGCTGACCTTTTCTTGTGTTGATGGACCGGGAAATCGCCTAGTGCTGTTTCTACAAGGGTGCAATTTCGATTGTATAACCTGCCATAACCCACACACTATTAATCACTGTAACCATTGCGGAGATTGTGTGAGTGGCTGTCCAAGCCGTGCTTTAAGCATGGTTGATGGCAAAGTGAAGTGGGACCCAGCAGCTTGCACCAACTGCGATAAGTGCATTGATATCTGCGACCATAAGTCGAGCCCGAAAATTACCACAATGACGGTCTCAGAGGTTCTGGAGCTTGTCAGGCATAATCAGTTTTTCTTGAGTGGCATTACCGTTTCTGGCGGTGAAGCGACCATGCAGTTGCCGTTTATCATAGAGCTGTTTCAAGCGATTAAACGTGATCCACAGCTAGCGCATCTCACATGTTTTATTGATAGCAATGGCTCGCTGTCAAAACAAGGCTGGGACAAGGTGTTGCCTTTTCTTGATGGAGCGATGATTGATCTTAAATCTTGGCAATCAGAAACCCATAACTGGCTAGTGGGAAGAGGGAATCATCGTGTGTTTGAAACCATCAATTATCTAGCGGAACAAGGTAAGTTACACGAAGTTAGGCTTTTGCATATTCCGGGTAAGAGTGACCTTGAGGATGAGATAGAGCAAGTTGGGTATTACTTGAAAGGATTGCCAACTGATGTTCGGATTCGACTCAATGCTTTTCAACATCACGGCGTGACTGGCGAAGCGTTGGAGTGGCCTAAGTGTACAAAACAACAGATGCAAAGCTTCCACGACCAGCTCTACACGATTGTTCAAAGGCCGATGCAAACGCCAGAGGTGTACACTTAATATTCTCTGTCATCCATGACCGAAGAGTTAGGCTTCTAAAAACAGGTCACACAACCATTTGATCGCTTGATCATTCATGTTGGGTTTATTCCACACCAAGCTGTACGCCACCTTACCGTAATCAAAAGGCAAGGGCTTGCTCACTAAGCCCTGAGCTTGTTTAGCATGCTCAGCCCACTGTTTAGAGCAAGTGAACAGGAAAGGTGTGTGGTGACACAACACAGCCGCAGCGCCGAAGTCCGCGACCGATATTGCCATCTCTCTTGGTTGGTGGCATTGAACCAAGTTTTGTTCAAAGTAAGGCTGAGACAGTTCGTTATCTAAAATCCCAATGTGCTTGTAATCTAAGTAGCCTTCTACCGCCAGTTCTTGCTGAGCGAGAGGGTGGTGTGCGCCCATCAAACAAACCATTTCATCTGGAAGAATTGTTTCCCAAACCAGCTCTTTGTTATCGGTCGGCGGCTGAGATATATCATGAGGCAACAAGATCAAATTGACCTTGCCACTGAGTAAAGCATCGAAGCCGAGCTGTTGTTTCGAATAGATGTTGAGCTTCGCGTTTGGCGCCAGTTCAGTAGTGATTTTACTTATCTTAGAGGCAAATACTTCGAAGGTACTTTCACGCATCGAAAGTGAAAAACTGCCTTGGTACTCTTGAGGGGTAAAACTCTTTTGATGAAGCAGTCCATTCATGCTTGAAAGAATTGCGTGAACAGTGGGCGCTATCTTCAGAGCAAAGGGAGTCGGGATAAGCTTGGTACCATCTCGATAGAAAAGCTCATCATTCAGGATGTCACGCAACTGAGACAGGGTTTTGCTTACACTCGAAGGGCTGACACAGAGTTGCTCTGAGGTCTGAGTGACGCTGTGGGTGTTCAGCATAATATGAAGCGCAGTGAGGTGCTTAAGGCTCACCCTAGATAAGTGTAAGTAATCCATTTATGACTCACGCATTCAGATTGGCTTGTGATTTTGCATGAACGACAAAATCGAACAAGCCAAATTGGATAAAGGTTATTTACGAGCTAGCTTATGGTGCGCTCGTGAAAAGTGGCCTGCGCAAAATGCGCCCACAATCGATAGTTCACCCGCTAAACACAGTGCAGCACAAACTTCAGCTAGGGCTTGTGATTTACCGTTACCATGCAGCCCAAGTAAATCTAAACAGGCTTTTTGACTTGGCAAGCCAGTACCACCGCCGACAGTCCCCACCATTAGGTTAGGCAGTGTCACGCTAGCGTATAAACCGCCTTCTTTGTTGAGTTCCATACGCGTCATACCAATCGCTGACTCGGCGACACAGGCCGCGTCTTGGCCACAAGCGATGTAAAGTGCCGCCAGTGCATTCGCATAATGGGCGTTGATACCGATAGTGCCGCTCAAAGCGCCACCGACTGTGGTCATTTGGCCAAACTGGACCATCTTCTCTGGTGTCGTGTGTAGGTACTTCGCGACAAGCTCTGCAGGGATATTAACCTCAGCAGTTACCTTTTTGCCACGAACGCTGCGCAAGGTTTGGGTATTGGCTTTCTTATCGCCTGACAAGTTGCCATCAAGGAAAGCGTGGTCAGGCTTAACTGGCGTATTTTCGATGATGTACTCAAACACGGCATTGGTTGCGATGGTCACCATATTCTGACCAGAAGCGTCTCCGGTTAGAAATTCGAACACCAAGTAAACATGGTTACCTTCGATGTTGATATTAATGTCGGTCAGCTTGCCGTGTGATGTTGTTGATTCTGCCAAGATCTTGAACTGGTCATACTGTGTCACAGCCCAAGCCACAAACTGTCCGGCTTCAACTAATCCTTGAAAGGCAAAGCCAGGAGTACGTGTTACGCCTTCATTGAGCAACATAGCACTTGCGCCACCACAAGCCGTAATCAGCTTAGAACCACGGTTATAAGACGCGACAAGCGCAGCTTCTGTGGTCGCGAGTGGTACGAGGTAATCGCCCGTAGCAAATAGGCCATTGACTCTTAAAGGGCCAGATATTCCCACAGGGACTTTAACGGTGCCAATAAAGTGCTCAATGTTTTTCTCATAAGCTTGGAACTGACTTTGTGTATGAGGGTCGAGCAGTTCTTGCTGTGAATCTGCATTATCGAGCGCTGTCCAGCGACGTGTGAGATTCTTTTCTGTCAGGTAGGGGCTAGGTGTCAGCTTATTTACTGGCTTTTCAAAATGAGGCTGAAGCTTTTTTTCTAATTCGTCTGCGGAGATGTCGCCTCCTAAAATAGAAACATAGTCACGGCGATGCAGATTTAGTTTTGGCATAAATAGTATGAAGTAAAGTTTGTGCAGCAAATTGGTTTGCGCTGATTCTACCGAGTAATAAACCAGAAACAAGCGCCTGATATAATGAGTTACAGTTTGTGTGGTTGTTGAAGCAAAAAGCAGCGAAGTTTCGCGAAATATAGGCTGTATTTGAGCGAAATTTAGATATGAATGTCGAGAAGGCTACCGATGGCTTCGTTTTGACGATCAACCACACTTGCACCAACGCGGTTATAACTTGCGCTTTGTGTCAGTTTAATCAAGGAATCGGTTGAAGATGAAGCAGGTTCAGGTTCTTTGTCTTTAAAGGAAATGGCTTGTTCAGGCTCTATTTGATTAAAGCTGAGATCGCTAGCTTCGAAAGTGTCGTCGGATTCTAGAGCGTGTTTGGAGGCTTGGTTGAGCTCGATTGCGGCTTCTTCAGCCATGTTGGTGGATTGCTGAATAATGGCGTAACCAGATTGAATACCAGATATCGACATATCAGAACCTTTTATTGACGTATGGAATGAGTCTAGGCGGACGATATTTTGAGCGCAATGGTGAACAGATGAAATTTACGGTGAAAATGTGAACTTAAGCTAAAATAGTGATGTCTGTCTATTAACTGAACAGGTCATTTAGCGCGTTTAATTCTTCATCAGTAAGCAAAGAAGGCTTCTCTGTTTCAAGGTTGCCGTCGATCTCACCCTGAAGTGCTTTTAATTGTTGTGGGCTAAGAAGCTGTATTTGCTGCTTAAATGCTTCAAATTGCTGTGTATTCATAGTGTGACCTTTGTTCAAATCAATATGCTCTTTAGAGCATAGTCTACTGATTCAGGAAATCAAACAAGATTAAGTGAATTTTAAATGATGTTTGAAGTTTCTTGAAACTAAGACAACTATAAATTCCTGTGGTCGTTTTTTGTCCGAGAAATGTTAGGAAAAGTTAAGGCTTGGTCAATCAAAGTCAGAAAATTCCTACAATGTAAAAACGCCTTCAACCCTTGTGGCACAAGGGTAGGTAAGTAATTTCTCTACCCAATTAGGGGTATGGGTAAAGCAATGTATAAATATTTGTGATGATCAAAAGATAAGCAATTGGCGTTATCTTTTTGTTTTTACGGTATTTTGTTTGTTGCTCAAGAAGCTTCTGTTTCAAACGACTTGTCGATCTTAACCTTAACTGCAAACTTGGTCGCTAAGGTATGCAGTTCTGGAAGCATTCGATAGATCAAATGGAGCTGTTGTAGAACCATTTTGACAGAATTCTCATCTTCTTCTCGCCATTCACTCAAACGTTTATCCAGCTCCGGGTCATAAGCGTTTTTCACTTCACAATGCTCTTTATGAGAATAGAGTTGATCATTTAGAGCGTCGAGATGCTGGTGGATTACTCTGTGCGCATCTAGCACCAGTTTGTGTGTCGCTTCATCATCAATACGCGTTCTGTGAGCACCCAGAGCCGAGATATAGCTAAGTAGAGCATGATTGAGTGTTAAGAATCGGAAGCTCTCATCTTCAGAGGTGCGGTACTTACCCGGTTCAACCAACATGCTACTGATCGCGGCAGTCAGGTTTGCATCATTATTATGCGCACTACGTCGAGCGATACGATAGTTTAGGCTATCTTTCTTACCGACACGGTATTGGCCGATGATCTGAGCGAGATAGTTCTTATTGGAATCGAGCGCATTCGCCATCACTTTGTGCAGTCGCTTCGACTGCCAATCAGGTAACACATAAATGACAGCAAGCACGGCGAGAGCACAACCAATAAAGGTATCCGCTAACCTTGGCAATACTACCGCGTAGCCTTCACCTAATTGGTTAAAGCAGAAGAGCACAAGCAGTGTGATAAAGCCGGTCGCAAACCCGTAGTTATTGATTCGAAACGCAAAGAACATCACGCCACTGATCACAATGAACACTAATTGGCTCTCTTGCGACGGGAAGAAAGTCAGTAACGGTACTCCGATCAATAAGCCTGCGACCGTGCCAATGACACGCGCCGTCAGTTTTTGACGGGTTGCACTGTAGTTTGGCTGACACACAAACAGTGTCGTCAGTAGAATCCAATAACCTCGTTCGATATCAAAACCCTGGATAATCCCGTAGCCCAGCGTCAAAGTGATCGCCATGCGAATCGCGTGGCGGAATAGCATAGAATCGGTGTGCAAGTTAGCTTTGATCTTGTGCCACATTGCCGTCAAAGTATGAGGGTTGGTATCGTTCAATACACCTTCTTCAATCTTCTCTGCATCTGGGTTGCTGATATTTGAGAGCTGTTTTTCAACGGTTGCTAGGTTATTGAATAAGTAATCCAACTGGTTCAGCAGTGATTTCCACTCTGGGTTGTTCTGTTGGTGCAGATGATTAAGCGAAGACATCAACTCATCGAGTGCTAATACAGACTTGTCACCATGCTGGTATTCAGCGCCAACTTTCAACGAGCTCGCCACTTCTTTACACGCTGTTGCCTGCGCTTCCAGTAGATACTTAAATCGAAACAACACGTCAGAGCGTTCAAAGTGTTTTGCTAGCTCTTGATAACGATAGTGGCTAGAGCTTACGCGTTCATGAATATCTTGTGCGATGAAGTAGGTGTTAAGAAATCGGTCACTAGGGCCGTCAATGTGTCCGCGCTTAGAGCGATTAAGCAGCGTCGCTTTACACATGTTGAGTGCGTTAACGGTACTCGCGTTGAGTTTGGCTTCAATGATTCGGTGTGGCTGGGGAATCAAGTCAGAAACGGGGTAGAAGAGTTCCGCTTTTGAATCGATGTAGTTACCGATTTGATCGAATACCGTGGCTAAGTTTTGCTGCACGGGTTGCATTGGCCACACTATCTGCCAAATCATCGACATGAAGTAGTACCAAGCGGCGCCAGTTAACAGTAGAAGCGGTTGAAACCAAAGGTTGGTGCTCTCGTGTGCACCAAGCATGGTATAGATGGCAACCAAGAGAGAACCAAACGCGATACTCGCGTATTTAGGGCCAATTGCCCCGAGAATGATAAAAGAGAAGGTTGAAACAAAAAGCCCGATCGCGAACAGCCAAGGCGTATCGAAGAGAAGCTCAATAGAGAAAGCCGCAACGGCGAAACAGATAAAGGTCAGCGTGAGTGCTTTCAAGCGCCCGGTAAAGCTGTCATCACTTTCCGCAAGAGCCGCAGCAATAACGCCTAAGATCAAAGGCGTGATCAGTGTGTTTTGTCCATAATACCAAGCAGGCACCACCACGCCGAGCAGAGTGATGAGAATTAATACGCTGTAATTTATGGTTTTATTCGCCCAATAGAGGCGTAATTTGGCTGAAAAGTCCACAGTCGCTCACTTGACACACTAAAAACCATAATCCTAACAGAAATCAAGCACAAGAATTTGATACTTATCCATAATTGCCCGTAGGTGGTCATGAAAGCGTCGATAAGATATGAGATATTATTAATTCTCATTGCATCATGATATAAATTCAATATTCCCAATTAAGAGCACACTCCAATGCAGCTAAGCGCTAACAAGACTGCACAGTTTTTTATTCAAAATGAATATCATCAGGTTGAACTTGATGGTCCACGCTTGCTGTTATCTTCAGTAGGCAGTGAAGAGCGTATCCCATTTACTATTTGGAGTGGCAAGATCGCGATAAAGCGCGGATTGTTCTGGGGATCGCTACAATTTTTTGCTAATCAACAAGATGGAACACAGTGCAGTTGGTTAGTACAAGGCTTACCTTGGGATCAATGCCGTCAATTTGCACGCGCGTCAGTTAGTGCTTATCAGAAGTGGCACGACACTCAATGTGAACAATTGGCTGAACACGTACCTCAGTGGGAAGCTGAATTAACACGTCTTGAGCAATTACCAGCCTTTCTACCGCATTCTAAGGTCAACACTTGGGTTGATATGGTCAACTCAGGCTTAGAGAGTATGACAATGACGCTAGAAGAGGCCGCACAACGCATGCCAAACCGCATCGCAAGAATGCAGCCATGGTTATCTGAAACGGAAATCAAGCAAGCTGAAAGAAACCAGCAATGGCTAGAGACCGAGCGAAAAAACTGGGAAGTGTTGTTTGCGCAATGTGAGTCGTCACCACTGAACTTATCGCAGCAATATGCGGTGTTGATGAATGATGATCACAACCTTATTTTAGCGGGTGCAGGCTCGGGTAAAACCAGTGTTCTAACGGCTCGCGTCGCGTATTTACTGCAAAGCCATCAAGCTCAAGCTGAAGAGTTGCTATTGCTCGCTTTTGGTCGTGAAGCGGCAGAAGAGATGAAGCAACGTCTCGACAGCAAAATTGGTTTATCAGCAGAGAAGGTGCAAGTCAGCACTTTCCACCAGTTGGGTTTAAAGATACTGAATCAAGTTGAACCCGAACGTGTGGTTATTTCTCCTTTAGCGCTCGATGACAACCAACGCCAAGCATGGTGCATTGATTGGTTGAAGAAGCACTGGATGACACCGACCAACTTTAAACGTTGGCAAAAGCATTTGTCTAAATGGCCAATCGCTTATTTAACCGGTGACGATGAGCTTGGTAGCCACGTTTCAAACCTCAAATTGATCGGTTGGCTTGAAAAGCAGCTAGAACAGTTGAATGCGTCGGGTTTAACCAAAAAAGAAGTACAGCAACAGCTGATTGATCACCGAGACTATGCGCGCCTCAACAGCGAGCTTTCACTGTGTTGGCCATGTGTAACCGCGTGGCAAAAGGAGCTGAAAGAACAGAATCATATCGACTTCTCAATCATGATCAGCCGAGCGACTCAGTATGTCGAGAAGGGCAAGTTTATCTCACCTTGGAAGTTCATCATGATCGATGAATACCAAGATATCTCACCTGATCGTCTTGCCTTGGTTGAAGCACTGTGTAATCAGTCTAAAGCCGAGCATCAAGCCTCTATTTTTGCAGTAGGCGATGACTGGCAGTCGATTTACCAGTTTGCAGGTGCGGATGTGGATTTGACCACGGGCTTTAAGGATCGCTTTGAAAGCTCGACCATTCATCACCTAGATACCACTTATCGCTTTAACAATCAGCTAGGTGCAGTGGCTAATCGCTTTGTACAAGAAAACCCAATTCAGATTCCGAAAGAACTGAACAGCTTCAAGCAACAGAAGCAGAAGGCGGTGTACAGTGCGCCAAGTAAAGAAGTTGAGAAGATTCTTGATCAACTGAACCGTCAATCCAAAGGCAAAACCAATAAATCGGTGCTGCTACTTGGACGTAATCATTACCACAAGCCAGAGTTGTTGGAAGACTGGAAGAAGATCTTCACTTCCATTGATATCAAGTTCATGACTTGCCACGGCAGTAAAGGTAAAGAGGCGGACTTTGTCATTATTCTTTGTGTTGACGAAGGACAGTTCCCGACCAAGAAGAAACAGCTGCATATTGATGGCGCATTGACTGAATCATCAGACGCGTTCCCTTATGCTGAAGAGCGTCGTTTATTCTATGTAGCAATGACGCGGGCAAAAGAGAAAGTATGGATCACGCACAGTGGCGACGGCTCTGGCTTTGTGCAGGAGCTGCATGGTTCTGATTACCCAGTTGTTCGTAAAAAGTGATGTTACTTGACTTGATTGTCTAAGATTAGATCTTCAATCCCTGCCCTAATATCACAAGGCAGACGCATAAAGCATAAGGAATTTGCTATGGAACACGGCTCTATTAACTACATTGAATTTGCTGCGAAAGACATCGCCGCAACTAAGGCATTTTTCAGTCAAGTGTTTGGTTGGAGCTTTGAAGACTATGGCCCTGAGTATTCTGCGTTTGAAGGCAAAGGCTTAATGGGTGGCTTCTATTTGGCGGATCTGGCGTCGAATACGGATAATGGCGCGGCGCTGATGGTTTTTTATAGCCAAGATCTTGAGCAAACCGAGCGCGATGTAATTGATGCTGGTGGTCAGATAAACCGTGAGATCTTTAGCTTTCCCGGCGGCAGACGTTTCCATTTCAGAGAGCCAAGTGGCAACGAGATGGCAGTGTGGAGCGATAAATAGAGAGACTCTCGCACTGTTTTATGATTGAACTGTTTAATGTCTGAAAACGAGACATAAAAAAGCCTGCGATAAAATGCAGGCTTTTTAGTCTGTTCAGTAGAGAGCACATTTAACGTGCGATTACGTGCGCTCAGCTAGGTACGCTTCGTAGTCTGGGATCTCGATGATTACTTCTTCTTCAAGCAGTGAAGAGTTAAACAAGAAATTAGCGGTAGCGCGGTTAGTGGCCACAGGAATGTTCCAAACACTTGCGATACGAAGCAGTGCTTTTACGTCTGGGTCATGTGGTACAGCATTAAGTGGATCCCAGAAGAAAATCAGCATATCGATCTTGCCTTCAGAGATAAGCGCGCCAAGTTGTTGGTCACCGCCCATAGGGCCGCTGATCATGCTCTTGATTGCTAAGTCTGTCTCTTTACTTAGTAAAGAACCAGTCGTGCCCGTTGCGTAAAGGAAGTGCTTTTGTAGTTTTTCTTTGTTCTCTTTGACCCATCTTAGTAGCTCAGGTTTGAAGTGGTCATGAGCGACCAAAGCGATATGCTTATGTGTTGGCATAGTGCGCGTCGTTTTTTGCATGAATGTTCCCTAAATTGTTGTTTCGTTTTTATTGTTTTGAGTTCTTCAGCCAATATAGCACTAAGGATTCACACTGAATACCGGACGAAACTCAGAAGGTGACAATGAGTCGGCGATAATTTGATCTTTGAGAGTTGCAGGTGTCAGCGCTTCGATAATCGGTGCGCTGTGTTGCTCGTAAGGTTGACCGCGTAAGTAACTCGTGGCTTGTTTTACCGACAAGCGACCTTGCTCAACCATTTTATCGGTTGGCGCAAAAAGTACCTTGTTACGAAGTAAACCACGGTAGGTTCCGTGACTTAAGTAACTCGAAATTAACCCAATCTCTTCGGTTTTATCGGCCGCTCGTAGCTCACTGATCGCTGCTTCAATCGCGACGGCACTTCCGACTATATATTGGATATCCGGCTCCTCGATCACCTGTTGTACCAGGTTTCTTTGCAGTTCTTTATCGTTATCTGCCCAATAGCTGATCGCGATTTTGATATCACTCGACTTGATCGCATCATAAAACCCCAGTGCCACAGGCTTAGTGCCGCCACTTGCTTGTGGACCAAGTAACAGGGCGATAGGTGTTTCGCCTGATCCTTTCGGGTGTCGTTTCGACAAAAAATCTCCGACTTGGTATCCCATTTGGTACCAATCGACACCGACCGTACCTTTTAATACCTTCTGTTGTTCTTCATTGACGGTTAACTCATTTACCGTAGCAAACACAGGCGTCGAGCCAACCCAATCGCTGAGATTGTCATGATACGCATCGGGTGAAACCGTACCTAAAATAATGGCATCGGCTCCCCATTGCGTGCAAAGCACCAGTTGCGAGGCTTGTTTGGCCACGTTGGGGTAACCGCCAGCTTCCAATACTCTTAGCTCAACTTGCTGCTTTTCTGCTTCAGAGATCATTCCATAGTTTACCGACAACCAATAAGAGTCTTTGAGGTGCGGATAAATGGCACAGATTTTCTCTTTTTGTGATGTGGCATTGGCGGGTTTTATTGGGCTCAAAGGCTCACTAGCACCTGCGACAGTAGTCACTGAGGCCAGTAGTGAGAGAAGAATTATTGAAGCGAAAGGTCTAGATAGCATGAATTGCCGTTTTGTTGGTTTTAGATAAGAAACACTGCAAAATATAGCGTATTCTGCATGGGTAAAGAAGAACGTTTTAAGGTTTAGAGTTTATGTTGTTAGCTTCAGCGAGTATTGGACGCAAGCTGCTGGCCTCATTCTTAGTGATGGCACTGTTGGTTCTATTGTCTGCATTGATCGGTGTTTCTGGTTTTAGCTTTGTAGCCAAAACGGAAAGAAACGTCGTTGATTCGGCGCTTCCTGCCATGATCGAAGCTCGTCAGGTTTCTGAGTTGAGTAACCGTATTATTTCGTCAGTACAAACACTTTCTAATGCGAGAAACGAAGCTGAAAGAAAAGAGGCTGGCACCGTACTGTTTGACCAACTTGAGTCGCTTCTTCAACATATCAAAGAGCTTGGTGTCGACAGTTTCGATTCTCAGCTCCTCAATAAACTCGAAAACAATGTTCAAAGCGTTATTAACACACTGGCTGAGTTGGGTGTGTCGGTTGAGCGTAAGCTTTGGTTAAGCAAAGAGTTGTCGTCTCGTGTCGAAGAGATGCGCCTATTGGCCGAAGAGCTAGAGCAGTTGACGCGAACCCAAGTTTTGAACACGGCTACCATTGCGGTTGCTAACGTCACGCATATCTATGACCTGCTAGAAACCAAAGAAACGGATAAAGCCTACCAAGCCTTAGATGCGCTTGTAGAGGTTGACCTTGATTTGTCTGAGCGCCTACACGAATTGCATTTGCTGGCGTTCAAAATGCTTAACCAAATTGAAGAAACGCAAACCGTTACCAACGTAGAGCGTATTCATCAAATCCAATCAGAATTTGAATCCAACCTAAGAATCATGGCGCGCCGCGTTAAAGCGGTCGAAGATCCTACTCGTTCAGCGCAGATGTCTCAGCTTCTAGAAGAGCTCAGAAAACGCCAAGTCGTGTTCGATATTTCATTAGAACAATATGAGAACACCAAAAAGTCAGAGTTTCTGATGCAAAATACGTTGGAGCTGTTCTCTCAGCTGAATACAACGGTTAACCAACTGGTTGATGATTCAAACCGCAGTACCAAAAAAGCGGTTGATGAGCTGACCAGCACGTTGAATTTGGCTCAATGGTCACTGTCTGTGATTTCGGTTATTGGTTTGGTTATCGTTGCATTTATCGTGTGGCGAGTGGTGTATATCTCGGTTGTTAAACGTCTTACTGAATACTCATCGGCCTTGATGTCTATCGCACAAGGTCGCCTGAATATTGATATCTCGGTAAAGGGTAATGATGAGCTGGCTCATATGGGCGAGGCGATCATCACTGCCAGAAACACCGCGCAGGCGCTACAAGTGGTTGCGGTGGGTGAAGCAAAGGCGAAACGCGAACTTGAAGAGCACAAAGAACACTTAGAAGAGTTGGTCGCAGACCGAACCTACCAGCTGCAAAAGACCAATGAGAAGCTGAACATCGAGGTAGGGAACCACGCTAAGGCTCGTAACGCCGCAGAACAAGCAAGCCGCGCAAAATCCGCTTTCCTTGCGACGATGAGTCATGAAATACGAACGCCGATGAACGGTGTATTAGGTACTGCAAGATTGCTCAAAGATACTGGGTTAGACCCGCTGCAATCCGGCTATGCAGACATCATTAACCGCAGCGGTAAGAACCTACTCGCGATTTTGAATGACGTGTTGGATTACTCAAAGATTGAAGCAGGGCATTTAGAAATCCGCACTGCTTCGTTTGATCTTCATCAGATGGTTCAAGATACCTACCAATTGATGGAAGGGCGTGCCGCTGAGAAGAAGCTGAACTTTGATTTCCATATTGAAAGTGATGTGCAACGCTATTGGCGTGGTGACGTAACGCGAATCAGCCAAATCTTGAATAATTTGGTCGGTAACGCGATTAAGTTTACGGAAAGTGGCTCGGTCGATATCTTTATCAGCTTAGATATCGAAGATGAAAATCGAGTGATGTTTGAAGTGTCAGATACAGGTGTCGGTATTGATGCTAGCGAACAAGCTTGTCTGTTTGATGCCTTTACCCAAACCGATAGCGGTCGCAACAAAACCGGCGGCACAGGGCTTGGATTAGCGATCAGTAAAAGCATCATGTTGGCAATGAACGGGGATATTGGCGTTCATTCTGAAGAAGGCGAGGGTAGCCAGTTTTGGTTCTCACTGCCACTTGAAGCCGGTGAGAAGATAGAAACGAAAGTACCGGTCATTGAAGCGTGTATTCGAGCTAAAGTACTTCTGATTGAAGATAACCCCGTAAACTGCATCGTTGCTGAAGGCTTCTTGCATAACTTGGGGCACGAGGTTGTGATTGCGACAACCGGACAAGAAGCGAGAGCCATATTCAGTGAGCAAGAGTTCGATATTGCGCTGGTGGACATTAACTTACCCGACTGCGATGGCGTCGAGTTAATTCAACAACTCAAAGACGATGCGCTTCAGCATAAAAGTGAAGAAGACGTAATTCGAAAAGTACCCCCAATGATCGCAGTATCGGCTCATGTGTTTAACGAAGAAGTGGAAAGCTATTTGTCGTCTGGCTTTGATGGATTCTTACCTAAGCCGTTAGAGAAGGAAGCATTATCGGAATTGATTGTTGAGCAGTTGGACGGTCACACGCTGTTGCTGCCTCAGCCGGATCCGTCAGATGCTGTTTGCTGTCAGCTAAACTCTAAACCTCAGGAAACCGAGCTAGACTTATCAGCATTGGCATTTGCAAGCTCGACACAACGAGCAAACCAAGACGCGGAACATAATCAAGGAGAACCGATTGTGCAGATGATTAACCCTAAGATTATCAAAGACGACTTGGCCATTCTCGGTCGAGAAAAAATAGTGCAGATTGTTGGGTTGTTTGACCAAAGCAGCCAAGTCACTCTCGATGAACTGATTGTGGCAAGTGCCGCTGACAACGCTCGTGAAATTAAGTCTTTAGCTCATAAACTGAAAGGGTCTGCCGGCAGCCTAGGATTATCTGCACTGTTTGCTTTATGCCAGAGCATTGAAGCGAGCGAGGATCCATTACTTCAATATCGCGATAATGCAGACTCATTACCTGAATTGGTGAAAGACTCGTTAGCAGCGCTCCGAGAGCAACTATAGAGTGGCTATTGGGCGGAAAGCCCCAAAATAAGAACAGAAAACAAAAAGCAGGCTATTTCTCCGTTTTAATATGAAGAAGTGACCTGCTTTTTTATTGTCGAATAAGAATCTAAGTAAGGCTTTCAAGGAACGGCTCTAAGCCATCTTGATATGTCCAGCAGCTTTGATCTTAACGTGAACCATATTGCCTTGTAGGTAGCTTAATGGAATCTCGCTGCGTTCAATGATCGCGACATTATCGCTGCATGCGCCAGCTTCAATCGCCAGTTGCTTTGATTGCGCTTCCAAGCCCTTTAAGGTCTCTTCACGTGATGCTGGGTCAATCGGTACGATCTTATCGAATTGACCTGATATTTCACCCAACGCAACACCAATCGCATTAGCCACTTCAAAGTGCTCAGGACGAACCACTTGGCTCACACCTTCAAAATGATCTGGGAATAGGGCACTACCACCACCAACCATGATTACGGGTACACTCGCCGCAGAGGTCTTCATCTTATCGATGCCTTCTTCAACATCCGTGACCATTTGTTGATAAATCTTGCTTGCTTGTTCGGCTGAAACACCAATCTCATCACTCAGTTGATGTTCTGCCTGCCACTGCATTTGTCCTGTTTTGAGTGCAATATCGGTGAGCGTAAGTTCATCACCACCAAAGCTACGCGCCGTTTGCGTCAAGGTATGGCCAACACTTTCTGGGCCTAGCTCTATACGCTGCTGTTCAAAGCGAACCTTGGTACCACCACCAATGGCTAACGCCAAAATATCAGGCATACGGAAGTTGGTTCTCACTTCACCGATTTCTACTGCTAAGCTCGATTCTCTTGGGTAGCCGTGAGTCAGTACGCCGATATCAGACGTAGTACCGCCCACATCGACCACAATCGCGTCTTTTAACTTAGTTAAGTGACTCGCTCCACGAATCGAGTTTGTTGGCCCACAAGCCACGGTAAGAATCGGGTACATCAATGCGAACTGCTGTGACATCAGTGTTCCGTCGTTCTGACCGAAATAAGGCGTGGTGTGGATTTCATGATTGATGAGTGCACTGCAAAAGCCGTCAACGAATCGTTTTGCTGTCCCTTGCAGAGCCGCATTGAGGATAGTGGCGTTCTCACGCTCTAAAAGCCCTAAACTGCCCACTTTATGGGATAACGATAGGTTCACGCCCGGAAGTTCTTGTTGAATCCATTCTGCTGCTTGAAGCTCCTGGTCGCCGTTGACGGGAGAGAACACTCCGCAGATAGCAATGGAATCCACTTGGCCTTTCATTTTCTGGCAAAGCTCGCGGATCTCAGACTCTTGAATGTCGGCGATCAACTGGCCGTCGTATTCATAGCCGCCGTGAGCTTGGTAGAAGTGTTCACCAAGCAAGTTTTGCCACGCTTTGCTCCAACCACAAAGGGGCGGGACGCTATCACCACTTGGAAGCGCTAAACGAATCATCCCGACTCTATCTAAGCCTTTTCGTTCAACGATTGCGTTGGTGCATTGAGTCGTGCCAAGCATCGCATGTTTCACTTGCTGACCATCAATGTTTGCTTGGCTTAATAGCGCAGCAATCGCGTTATCAATACCTGTTGAAATGTCATGTGTGGTTGCGGTTTTTACTTTGGCAATCACATTCAAGTCTGCGTCGAGCAGCACACCGTCGGTATTGGTGCCACCTACGTCAATGCCCAAACGGCAGTAATCAAGCGTAATGTTTGTCATGCGACTACCTCTTCAATGCAGACTTTAGTTGTTCAATGGTTTGATACTCGACGGTGTAGCCAAAGTAACCCGGGCCCGCGACTTCAATACCTTTGTCAGTGCGCCATTTGGGGTCGCAAGGGTAAGCGATAAGGTCGATGCGCTGCCCGTAACGAAGTTGTTCGGTTGTGATTGGCTTACCCGTTTCATGATCCAAGATCGAAATAAGATCCGGTGTTGATGCCAGCAGGTTATCTTGGCTCATGTCTGCGCGGCTTGTACCTTTGTGCGCGAGAAGTAATTCGTTTTGGAACTGCACAAACACGTTATCGACGCCGGTATCTTCAAACTGAGCCAGCTTTTCAATCACGACACCACCTGTTGCAAAACCACCATCGGTTTCACGTTGAATATCAACAATCTTGCCACTGATGATGGTATGGCCGCCGACAATGTCTAATACGGCCTGTGTGCCACTTTTATTGTTGTCGTTCGCCAGTCTAATCGCTTCACCAATCTTCATTGCTTGGGTCAGTGTCGCAGGCAGTGCACTGCGTTTTAGGTTCTTACCGTTCATTGGGTAATCGCACATTGCTGCAGAGCCACCCATCTGTTCGGTAATCGGCCTCGCAAACTTTTCAGACCAAATACCGTCAATCGGATAAAGCGTGACGACATTGCCACGCTCATCGGCCAATGTGTTCGGTGCCGAAGGGAGACCATCAAGAAAGAAGGTCACCATCTGAGCTTCTGGGAACGCACGTCCCATCGCATCACAATCGATCACAGGAATGTTCTTTTGTGCTGCAACAAGAATTGGAATCAATGAATTGAAGCCGCCTACTTCGATAGGAAACGTTGCCGCTACTTCAGTGCCGAGCGCTTTTTCCATCGCTTCGAAAGCAATCAACATTTGATCTTTCGAATTGAGTTTCTCTACTGCGACTGTTGGTGCGCCAATCATTGAAGAGGGCACTGTCATCCAATCGTCTTGCACGTCTTCTAAAGGAATCATGCGTACAGGGTGCTTTGCCGTTGCAATGGCTACTTTCGCCATCAAGGCACCGCTGTATGGGTCACCGCCGCCGCCAGTACCTAATACCGTCGCACCCAGCGCGATATCATCAATCATTTGTTCAGTAATAATCACAACTAATATTCCTTATCACTTGAAGGAGAAAGCTTCATTAGGGCGAGGTAAATCACACCAGCGGCAAGAATGCCGTCTAACGCCGAGATGCTGGTGAACGAAAACAGGTTGAAAAACTCTGGTGCAGTACAAGCGCTGAATGCAGTACCAAATGCCCAAGAAGCCAAGCCTTTAAACATCCAAGCTGGAACTTGTTGGATGTTCTCAAAGCTCATTTTTGTCGAATCTAAAACATAATATTGAACGATGTAGACACCCGCAGCAGGCGCAATGGTTACGCTGAGTAGCATTAAGAAGTCGGTAAACTTGTTCACCATGCCGAGTTGAGCAATGCCAATGCCGACGATGGTCATGATCACAACCAGAACAGGGCGCGGAATCTTAGGTAGAACCATCGACATGCATAAGCCGCCAGAGGTCAGGTTGCTACTGTTGGTGGTCCATTGTGCGAACACCAGCACGATGATAGCTGCCATGCCTAAACCTAAGGTGAAGAAGACCTCAACTAGGTCGTCGGTGCCGGTCATTTTGGTCAAGATCAATGCGATAAGAATGATGGCACTGTTGCCGACGAGGAAACCGATACCCGCTCCTAAAATCGCATCACGGCGTGTTTTGGCGTAGCGAGCAATATCAGGTGCAGCAACCGCAGCTAGAATCCAGATAGACATAACAAAAGAGATGGCTTGGCCAAGCGTCAAAGGATCTTCAATCGATGGCGCTGCGCCACCTTGATAATCAGCAGCCATAAACAAACCGATGGTAATCAACGTCACCATCAATGGAACAGAATAGGTACTGAGTTTGCCTAAAGCACGAACGCCATAGATAGCCGTCATCATCATTAACACACTGCCGCCAATAAGAGCGGTGAGGTGTGAAATTATGATGTCGTATTTCGCCAGTGCATCGACCATGATGAAAGCGAAGAAATCAGCCTGGAATGCGAACCAGCCGACTAATGAGATGCCGTTGATGAAGCCAAGAATTTTACCGCCGTTACGGCCAAATACCGCGCTGCTCACCAGCGGGGTAGACACGCCAGCTTGAAAGCCAATGTTGGCACACAGCATCGCGATGATCGCCAATAAGCCTGAACCAATAAACGTGGCAAGCAGTGCGTCTTCAAAACCAATACCGCTGCTTAGAATCGAGCCGAGAAACAGTCCCGAAATGTCGATGCCGATTGCCAACCAAATAAGGCTGATGACCCACCAAGATCGTTTGGCCTTCTCGGGAACGGGTTCCAACTCGAAGTCATCTATCTTTTTGTGGCTGTGTGTTGCTTCGGGTTTATTCACGTAAGCTTCTGCCGCCATAGTGCCATCCATGCATTGTTATTCCATAAGTGTGAATAAAGCATACTGATGTATTTATTGTTAATAAATGAATATAATCAGATGTAAACATAACAAAAAACAAATGTGAGTGGCAAAGTGAATCCAAACAATAAGTTAGATAAAAGAGACCTACGTAGATTAGAGCTTTTTTGTGAAATTGTTGAACAAGGAGGCATCAATCAGGCGGTCGCAAGCACTGGGATTAGTCAACCAGTGCTGAGTAATCAGCTTATTGCCTTGGAAAAAAGCTTAGAATTAACATTATGCCAACGTGGTCGACGTGGTTTTAAGCTGACTCATGAAGGTGAGCAAGTGTATAAATATGCGAACCAACTAAAATCGACCTTAACCGACTTCGCTTATAAGTTACGAGGTGTACAGACGGAACTCTCTGGGCATGTGCGAATTGGATGTTTGGATAACACCGTCACTTTGCCTTATAACCCACTTCCCAAAGCGATCGAGACGTTTTACCAACGCAGTAACAGTGTTGAGGTGAGTGTTGATGTCGGGGATTTCACCCAGTTGAATGAGAAGTTAGCAAAGAACCAGATTGATATGATGATAGTGGTTCTAGGGTCACATCAAAAATCAGCGTTTCAACATAAATACCCACTGTTTGAAGAGCACAGTTATCTGTATGCGCGTAAGGATCTGGCTGAGAAGATCATGGACAAGGATTTCTCATTGGATGGCTGTCGTATCAACATGGGCGGCTATGCCAAAGATGAGATGTTCCGATTACTGAATATTGAGCAGTACGATTCCGTAAAGCCTTTTGATGGCTGGCATGTCGAGTCGGGTGTAATTTTAACCTTGGCGGGCACACACCTGAGTTTTTTACCGTCTCATTTAATCGACCGTGGCCATTATGACCAAGCCTTGATTCCGCTTCAGCCCGAGAAGTGGAGCCTTAAGAGTCAGTTTTATGTGGTGTTGAAGCAACCTGTAGATTCCCTTTCCCCCGCCGCGCGTGCGTTTTTTGATGAGCTACACCAACCGGAAGCATCGGATTCAATATAGAGAGCTTTTCGCTTCTCAAGAGCACTTCTCGCTTCTCAATAGCACCTAAGATACTTTTCCCCATATACAAAAAATCCTCGGCCAAGACAGAGGATTTTTGCTTTTATGCTTTATGAGTGAAAACTAACGGTTCTCGAAGCGGTTGTAATCCAACAATCCGAACTCGATCGGTTGGTCTTGTTGATACCAACGATGCACGCGATCACTGAATGGCCAGAACTCGCTAGAACTGCGTCGTACCGCAAACTTATCCAGCAGCGCCACGTAGTCTTCTTCAGTGCTTAAGTTTTGCAGCGTTTTAACCAGAGTAGGAATCTCGCTCTCGGTTAATGATAGGTAAGCCGCAGGGTAGCTACCGACAACGCCTCGTACGAGGGTAAGGTCATCATTGGCGTAATCACGGTTACCTTCTTCATTAAACAAGCTAGAAATGTTGCTGTGCGCGTTATTGTGAATCATGGTGAACAGTTGCTCTTCGCCGTTTTCGCCTTCAATCATGATCATCACTAATTGAGGCACATGACGCAGGCCTTCGCCCTTTATCAAATTCACTTGGTTAAGCAGTGCTTCATTCTTCCTACCAAAACCTGTTTCAACAATCTCAAAGCGATTATCGAGAACAGGTGCGAGCTTATCTTTGATCATATCAAGCAGTTCGTGTTTCGGATCCGCCGTTTTGTAAACCACGCTGGTCGGCTGATCAAAAGGTGCAATGTTTCGCTGCAAATAGTCACTCAGTTGTGCGCTTTGGTTCTGGTACCAACTAGAGTGTTCAATGTGACGAACGTCTTTAGGAAGAAGGCTTAAGAAGTTACTCTCACCTTCAAGACGCAAGAAGTCCATGAACATGCGTGTAATCAGCTGGTGGCCAAAGTTGCCGTAAACATCGAAGCCTGCAACGAGAAGATAATGAATACGCTCTAGAAGAGCATAATCAAGAATCCACGCAGTCTTAGGTTGCGTGCCAACTAACCCTTGTACAACAGAGGCGCTATCGAAGTGCCTAAAGACGGTGAGAGCAGCATTCGGGTTGATGCCATCGCCATCCCAAATGATGCCAGTGTCTAGGTGGACGCCACTCTCGAACCATTGGTTAGTGAAGTCTGATTTCGCGTTTAGGTATTGCGCTTGTTGCTTTGCGTATCTTACCCAGTTGGTCACAGGTACGGTGTTACTTTTTAGTTCGCTAGGTAGCTTTAAATTTTTCTTTTGACTTGCGTAGAAGGCGTTGATTTCCGGAACATCGGCTTTCTCTGGGTCGATGAAGAAAACCCAAAAACGGTCGTTAATTACGTTCAAGGCAAGTTGACCACGACACACAGGTCCTTTGATATAGGCCATGATGGTGTTTTGCGCGTTATCTAACATGAAGTTGAAGCGCGAGTTTACTGGCAGTGCTTCAAACGAAGTCATTGGGTTAGCTGAAACATCGATGTCGTAACTAGGTAGTTGTTTTACTTCGTAATTTACGTCGACAAACCAGGTATTCCACTTTTGTAGACGCTCTTTATTAAGTGCGAAAGGCATGTGCGTTTTGTCGACGATAGTGCCTTGTTCTGGAATCAGACGGTAGTAAACACGGTCTACTTTTGGATCGTCATAAGGGCGACGAGTCGTGATGCGCTGTACCGCTTCACCTGGTGGTGTTGCAGAGCGAACAACAGTGAAGAAGCGTGTTGGCTGAGCTAAATCAGAAAAATAGACATGAGATAAAAACAGGTGCTCGTAGATGTAACGTGCTGAAAGTTGACTCTTATTGTCACTCTTGTTTAAAAAGCTTTCGTAGACATTAACGAGCTCTTGTTCTGCATCAGTCAATGGAATGTGGTCGTTCATTAACGCGCCATTTTCTAACCAACTCATTAAAGTCGCGTATTCGGTTTTATCTAAGTTCGGCATCCCATAAGGCATTCCCCAAGTTGGGTAATCTTTTTCATATTTGGCATACTCCTCAATGGTTGGGCACTGTTGGTCACGGTCTATTGAGAAATCAAAGCCTTCGAGCTGCGTTTGATCAGGAAGAGGGTGGTTTTCTTTTTGCTTCAGCATACGAGAAACAAGCCCAGCATCGAGGTTGGCGGTTGGGTTCTGCATACGTTCGTTAAGTACAGGGTGAAAATCCGCCTCACGCCATTCTTGCGTAGTTAATGCATCTTCAAACAAGCGAGTAGGGGTTGATGCCGTTAAGCGGGTGCCTTGATAAACGAGTGCCTTGCTCGCGCCTCGGTCTATACCTTCCACTGAAGACATTTTGAGTTGGCAAGGGGCGTCATAACAAGCGTGACAAACCACGCATCGGTTATCAATGATGGGCTTTACTTCGTCAATGAAGTGCTGCGTTTGAGCTGAAAGAATAGGTGCTTGGCGATCGCGTACTTGTTGTTCACCAAACAGTTCGTCGAAGTTTAAACCCGCGTAGACGGCACAACCTGAGAAGACGCTAACAAAAGCTAAAATGAAGAGTTTTTTCAAATTCATACGTATTTAAATATTAGGCATTTTCTATAATTATATCGAAAATGATTGAAAATGCTCATGTTCTAACAATTTTGTAGACAAGATCTTGATGGGACGAGTGACTTGTCGATGCGCGTCACTCGCTAGTGCTCAGAAATTGGTGTTTAGACTTAGCTAGATTTAAGTCCCAAGAGCTAAAAGCTAGCAGTTAAGAGTTAAGAGTTAAGAGTTAAGAGTTAAGACTCATTGATTGACGTAACAAACAGAGAAGGGGACAGACAATCGCTCAAACTCTTTGATCCAGCGCCACTGGTTGTCTTGCAGTTTATCGCCAGGGCCTTTGACTTCAATCCAATGAAACTCATCGCCCTTGAACGCAATCAAATCTGGCATCCCAGTTCTAAATAGCTTTAAGTCACTCAATATCACTTTGAAGAGGTCTACAACCAAGGCATTTGGAATTGAAGCCATGCCGTGTTCGATGAGTGCTTTAGGAAAATAATTCCAATGAACAAAGGGGTTCGCGATACCTTGCTTTTCATCGTAAGTATCAAGAAAATGGTTCAGCCCATGTTTGGATATCGTCTGAAACACGGCTTCAATCTGTTCGGCTCGCTTGTCTACGAAATCTGAATGGTACAGATCCAATGGTCGATGTTGGTAACGATTGATAAAGGCGCCTTCAACGTCTGCGAAAATGACATCCCAGAAAGCCAAACCAAACAAGCCACACAGAAAACTGTTTTCTGAAAAGTAGACGTCCCAACCTTGGTTCTCAAAATGCTGCTTTACCGCAAGCTCGACTCGAGTTTGGCTGAGGTCTAATTCCAGTTTTAACTCTTTGCAGCTCGGCTTTATGGTTCGTGAAACTTTGTGCCCCTGTTTCCGTAGCAGCCGGTCTTCAAGCTTAATAGCGATTTCCAACTCTGACACATCCGATGGAGTAGCTTTCATTTGCGTGACAATGTCACACATTAAGTCTAGCGTACCTTGCTTATCATAGATGCGTGCAAGTCGTTCTCTGCTCGGAGGAAGTGTAGATTGTCTGAACCAAAAGATTGCTTGGTCGTTTAGATTAAGCCTTTCAAGATCGCGAGCAACATCATTGATCAAACGCGATCGTTTTCTGGCAATACTTCTGTGTTCTGATTCTTCAGGAATCGCATTTAAAATCAGTTCCAGAAACTCGCCATCTTTGCGGTCACCTTCTGAATACAAGCGTTGAATATCGCGCATCTGGATTAATTGATTGAGCTGATCCCTAGAGGTGAAGAAGCGGCGTTGCTTGCTTAATGGGTAGTTCTCAAAGGTGTTTAGCCCAAGGTCGCTTAACACGAACTGACTTAAGTCTTGATAGGTGTTGGCAAAGAACAGCAACAGTAATACATCAATCACTTGAGATTCGATGACGTAAATACAGTCGAAAGAGAGGTTTTGAAATTGATCAAAAGGTTGCTGATCAAGCCGTAACAACAGCTCGTCTTTCTTGGCATTTCTATGGCTCTTAAGGGCGGGGAATACACTCAACAGCTCTGGTTTGGTGAGCAAGTGCAACCCGAGCTCGACCTCACTAATGGCGAGGTCATGCTGTTCTTCGGGATGACTCAACCCAATGAAGCCTGAGCTGTTTAGCTCTTGCAGTTCGGTCTTTAGATCTGGGATCTCAACATAGTTGAGTTTATCGCTGCGAAACCAACGGCCTTTACGAGAAAGCAAACGAACCATTAGGCATTGGCTTGAAACAGAAAGACGTTTGTATGCGGACAACCAACGACATTCATCATCACTCAGAAGATCGGGGTAGAGCGTTTGAGCGTGTTCAACCAGTCGATTGAAGTTGTCGAGATAATAAGTGGGGGAGAGCTGAAGAGTGGTTTCGGTCGTCAATGGAGAAGTCGCTTGATACAAAAAGAGCCTAACCCTAAGGTTAAGCTCTTCAGTAACAAATTCAATCTTTTCTGTTGATTAAGCTTGTGATGCTTTTAGTTCAGCAACTTTAGCTTCAGAGATTGGTTTAGTGATGATTGCTAGAACAATACACACTGCCATCATAACTGCAGAGATTGTGTAAGCTAGGCCGTAACCTTCGCCGTTTGACATTGAGAAGCCAACAACTGCTGCACCGATAGCGCCGCCGATACCCCATGCCGTGTAAAGCACGCCGTAGTTAGTACCGTAGTTTTTCAGGCCGTAGAACTCAGCAGTTAGTGTTGGGAATACTGCTAGAAGCGTACCGTAACCAACCGCTGCGATAGCCGTACCAATGATTAGCGTGAATTCAGAGTTGAACGTAGCGAATAGAGCCATGTTCGCGCCTTGGAGGATGAACGCTAGAAGTAGAGTACGTACGCCACCGATTTTATCTGCAAGCATACCCGCAGCAACACGGCCGCCTGAGTTGAATACTGCAAGGATAGACGCTAGGTAAACTGCGTTTGGCAGGTTAGCTTGAACGCTAGCAATTGTAGTGATGTTACCGATGATCATTAGACCAACAGATGCAGCGAATGCGTACATGATCCATAGAGAGTAGAACTGAGGAGTCTTCAGCATTACTTTCCAAGTTAGGTCTTCAGTCTTCTTAACCGCTTTAGGAGCTTGGCCTGCTTTTACTTTAGGCTCAGCTGGCGTGTAATCCGCTGGTGGGTTGTTGATTGTTGCTGCTAGAGGTACTGCGATTGCAAGTACACCAACACCAAGAATCATAAAGCTAGTTTGGATACCCATGCTGTCGATTAGCGCAGAAGTTACTGGTGCTAGGTAAATAGCCGCAAGACCGAAGCCTGCTGCGATAAGACCGTTAACCATACCTTTCTTAGAAGAGTGGAACCACTTCATTGCTGATGGAGACAGACATGCGTAACCGAAGCCGATACCTGCACCTGTTATAATACCGAACGTGATGTTCAGCATCATAGGCGTTGTAGCGAAACCAGAAGCAATCATACCTAGGCCTGTAAGCGCTGTACCTAGGATAAGGATCTTACGTGGACCCATACGGTCTTGTAGGATGCCCGCAACAAGAAGACAAACAGAGAATGTGATAGTTGCAATAGCGTAAGGTGAAGATGCTTCAGCAGCACTCCAACCAGCTTCAGTTACTAGCGCTTTGTTAAATACACTCCAAGCATACAGGATGCCAAGACAAAGGTTGATACAGAAGCCTGCTAGCAGGATACGTGTTGCTTTATCAATCTTGCTCATTTTTATTCTCAGTTTTGTCATCGGTTAGTGGAGAGCCACTTAACTAAAGACGGGTTATTGTGATTGTTTCTTCAAAATTAGTTTGCGTTTATCAACAGATAGCGCAAAAGAGCGCGGATTATAACCAATTAAAATGTGATTGGAATCTCTTTTTCCATTTTTGGTAAATTAAATTCAATTTGTTAATAAGTTGTTTTTCATTGGTTTTTGAAATGTTTTTAACACCTCTCTATTTTGTTCTTTTTCGCTCTGTCTTCTTATTATTTCAGGGATTTTGAGGTGATGGTTTTTGAATAGACGCGTATTGCGTGCGGATATCACAGAGTTACAAATAATTTTAATTAATTTCCAAGGTTAAATTTGTGTAACAAAATAAATCGTAACAGCGCTTTGTTCATATGAGACAAGGAGTAACGGAGTTTTATTAAAAACAGAATGTTAAGCAATTGTTAAGGGTGATTTTTGTTAGTACTTTTGCTTACATTTTGTTCGATTGGAGGGGTTGTGTTGTCCGTAAAAAGTGGGAAAATAGTATGCAAACTGAGATTCCAAATTTGAAAGGATGCGTTTCCAACTTATGGTGAGGCGAGTATTATGAAACTGTTTTTAATTTTATTGATGTCAATTTCTGGTGGTGTAGCGGCAGCTGACCATATTCACTCTTTCCTATTCGGCTTCTATGTTGCGGCTCTAGCAGTTGGTAGTTGCTACTGGCTTGCATTCCGCAGTACGCGTTTCCCACAGTTGGCATTAGTGCTATTGATGTGTGGCTTTTTTGCGAAAATTGCAGTGACTGTTATCGGTGTTTCTTGGGGTATCTCGAACGATATCATTCAATCGCCGTTCATTTTCTCATTGTCATACCTGTTCTTCTTAGTGGTTGTGTCTTACGTTTGGTTTGCATACCGCGATAAATTGACGCTAAAACAACGCGCTAAGAAGGTAGAAGAGTCTCGCAAGCAAGCGGCAGCATAATTCGATTTGATTCTTAAAAAGCCTTCTTCGGAAGGCTTTTTTGATCCTGCCTACCTGAACTCTATTATTTGGTTATGACGGCAGATAAAAGAAACCCAGTATGGTGACATACTGGGGTTACTTGTTATGTATCTATTATCTAGCAGTTACCATCTACCAAAGACTACTCTGAAGGTGTGTTATTTCTTCATCATCTTAGCGAGATCGGCGAACGGGTTGTGTGTCGCTGACTGATGATCATCTAAACTCGCTTTTGCATCCACACCATAACGCTCATGGTCAGTGTATTTTGAATGCTCATGATCGTGACAGTACAGGCACAGTAGCTCCCAGTTGCTGCCATCTTCAGGGTTGTTTGTATGGTCGTGATCCACGTGGTGAACGGTAAGCTCTCGGAGGTTTGAGTAAACAAATTCGCGCGCACATTTACCACAAACCCAAGGGTACAGTTTTAGTGCTTTTTCGCGGTAGCCTTTCTCTTGGCGAGCATACGCTGCACTCGAACCTGTGAAATCAGAAGACATTGCCAAATCCTTATCAATTGTAATATCCTGATTTTATCACAGCTTTCTTGAAGCTGTCGGTATGTCGTTCGTAAAATCATTGCTAAATGATGCAGTGGACTTATCGATATTAGATTGAAGTTTGAATACAGACTTACCTTCTACACACTAACGCTTAAGCGGGTTATGTCTTTCTGGAATAAGCCATGCTTAACAGTTTGAAAATAAATCGTATTCAGGGGTTTTAACCGCAGGCATGTGACCTAATATCAGTTTGTGAGACCCTATATTAATAAGGAAATATCATGTCAGAACAATACACTCCGCCAAAAGTTTGGGTTAACGATACTGCTGGTGGTAACAAGTGGGCAAACATCAATAGTCCTGAATCTGGAGCTCGCTTTGATAAAGAGCTTCCTGTTGGTGACCATGCTTTTCAATTGTATTCTCTTGGCACACCTAACGGTCAAAAAGTCACTATCTTGCTGGAAGAGTTGTTAGCGGCGGGTGTTAAAGAAGCTGAATATGATGCGTACTTGATCAACATCGGTCAGGCTGATCAGTTCTCTTCTGGCTTTGTTGGCGTGAATCCAAACTCCAAAATACCAGCACTTGTCGACAAGTCTGGTGACGAAGACGTGAATGTATTCGAATCGGCATCTATCTTGATGCATCTAGCAGAAAAATTTGGTCACTTCTTACCAAAAGAAGGGGCAGCAAGAACGCAAACCATTAACTGGTTGTTCTGGGCACAAGGCTCGGCACCATTCCTAGGCGGTGGTTTCGGCCACTTCTACGCTTACGCGGATGAAAAGCAAGAGTACCCAATTAACCGCTTCGCAATGGAAGCTAAGCGTCAACTAGATGTGTTAGACAAACAGCTCGCAAATAACACATTTGTGGCGGGTGACGAGTTAAGCATCGCTGATATCGCGATTTGGCCTTGGTATGGCAACCTTGTGCTAGGCAAAATTTACGATGCGGCCGAGTTTCTACAAGTTGAGTCATACACCAACGTTGTGCGCTGGGCGAAGCAACTAGAAGCGCGTGAAGGTTTCCAACGCGGCCGAGTGGTTAATCGTTCATTTGGCGAAGAGTGGGAGCAAGTACCAGAGCGCCATTCTGCAGAAGACATTGACCGAGTTTTAAAGCTTAAGCCTTAGTTCTTTTTTGAACGTGTTTTTGGCAGATATACCCTATCGGTCTTAATGTTAATGGCTAATTGAAACGCCATATCTCAATCGAGATATGGCGTTTTTCCGTTTTAAGGTAGGGAGAGGTTTTGTAATTGGAATGAGAGTCTCAATTATCATTTTGTTTTTCTTATTCAATCGCTTATGAGTAATGGTCTTTGTGGTTAAGACAAAAAACAATAGTCATCGAGGTGGAGTAAATCTATAAGATAACGGTCCACTTTAAATTACGACTAACTTCGCTCAATGAAAAAAAACTTAATTGCGTTGGCTATCATATCCACGGCTCTTTCCGGGTGTAATCACGATTCACTAAGCTATAGTGGTGGCCCTGATACGGCTCCTCCAACAGATATTGTACCACCAACGGACATTCTTCCTCCGACAGATATTGTTCCACCAACGGATATTCTTCCGCCGACTGACATTATTCCACCAACAGATATTATTCCCCCAACAACTTACATCGGTTCACTGTTGTCGAGCGGGGCGTTTGTTTCTGGAGATGTGTACTGTGACGGCATTCATCTTGAAAACGGAACGTTCAGTGTAAAACAAGGCGTGAGTTTTAGTTGTACCTTGGGTCACCTTACTTTAGGTGATTTCACGGCTCCTTTCCCCGAAGTCACAGAAAGCACGATTTCAAATGATGCGCTTCATGCGGCATTTGAGTTGACAGAATTACATGGAGACAACGTTACCAAGGTACTCGAATCAATTGATGTTTGTGAGACTGAAAGTGCTATCTGTCTAAAAGAGCTGGATGCTTTTGATATTGAGGATGTGTTCTCGCAGCTTGATGATCAAGATGCTGTCGATGCGTACTTTTCATCGAAAGAAGAGGAGTCTACAGATGAAGTAGGTAAGGCTCCTAGTTCACACGTAGACACAACTGTTGTTCCTGCGGTTGACCCTAATGCGGACAATAACCTTAACGCTGGTTTTGTTTCTGCAGACGCAGAGTCTACCTATGCTTATAAGCCAAGTGTTGAAGGTAAGGTGTTAACTCGCAGTAAGCTTACAGACGCTAATGGTACGCCGATTTCTGGGATCAGTTTCTTTTCGGCTAACGCGACGGGCGTGACGGATGAAGAGGGAGTCTTTGAGTACCTGTGGGGCGACAGAATCGTTTTTGGTATTGATACGTTTGAGTTTGGCTCCATTACGGGTAATCAGGTTGCTTATAAATTGTCTGATGTGACCAATAATGTGGTTGAGAAAGCGAATATCCAGTCATTACTAGAGCGCTATGCGGTTGATCATGTAAGTTATTATGAGATATCTGAAGAAGTCCAAGATACCTTTTCAAATTACCCTAACGTTATAAATGAGTTGATCAACCTAACTCTGCCAAATGGGGGGCTGATAGAGGGTACAGACTTCGAACTTCCTAATGAGTTTGTTGGTCAGTTTAGCCAAGGGTTAACGGCAGTCATTGATGAGCAGCTGCGCCAAACGCCTCAGTTTATGGATTATGTTCGTCAACCTGCCGTTTTATCTATGAATTCTGGTCAGTATGTAACAGAGTCTCTGCAGCAAATCTTCCACAACGTCACCAAATTCCATGTCTTCAATGACAATGGTAGCTTTTACGGTGCGACGGGGTATACCCGTGGTATGCGAGCTCTGAACATATCGAACAGAGCATTCCCTGTGGTGATGCCAAGAACTGATAAAAACCGTGAGCTTTACTTTGGTGAGCAACAGGCTTGGACTCGTGAAGGTAAGCCTTACATCGCACAACACCCAAGCATCTCGATGCCTCCGATTCCTTTAGTCTCTGAAGACAACGCGACTTATGGTTTCCCATTCGTTACTGCAGGCGAGATAGGCAAAGGTAAGGTCGTGTTCATGGGCAATGGCTTATATCCAAGTATTCTGTCATGCCCAGAGAATTATTGGGCTAATCGCACATTACATATCGACAGCAACAAACAACAGTGCACTGTTTCGACGTTTGAAAACCTACTACATGATGACCAAGGCAGCATGAGGTTGTTTTTCTCGAACTTGTTTGAGTGGTTCAATAATGGTTTGCCTATTGCTGGGATGAATGCAGTGACCAATATTGACCAAGCCTATTCGGCTTATCACCACTCCACAATGGGTAAGCAGTACACGTTTTTTGTTAGTCCTCAGTATGGTTTTGCGTCAGTAGAAAAGCGTGGTTCAGGTGACTTTGATGATTTGGATGCGAGTAATACGCCGATTTTGATCCTTCAGGCATACCCACCTAAGTTGGTTCAAGATGGCATGACTAACCAGTTTGTTGCTGACTTGGATAACCCGAACTTAAACCAAGACGATATTACGGCTCTTATTAACTATGTTAATGACGGTGGCAATATCTTGTTTATGGATGCGATTCAAACGACTAATCCTGAACCTGTTGGACGCTTGGCAGATGCCGTAGGTGTATCTCTTGGTGGTGAAAACGTTACCCCGACAAACCAAGCTTTCTGCGGTAGCTCTTATTACTGCCAAGCACCTTATCCTAATCTTCACGTGAAGAGTCAAAAGGAAATGGTGGTTCTTGAGCGTTTTCAAGATAACCAAGGAGAGCCTCCATTCACGGTAAATCAAGATGGTACGGTTGAGTGGATCAAAGATGAGTCCAAGATTAAGTTTGAGATCCCGACTTATGAGGTTACTAAGTTAGACGCTGAAGGGAAGCCAGTGCTTGATGCGTCTGGTGTAACAGTAATGGAGAAAAAATCCGCACGTATCTTTGTTGAATCGGCAGAAGAGCGTGAAGCGGCGATCAAAGAACTGCAATCTGCATTTGTTGGAACTGATCTTTGTACAAACGATTATGAATATGAATTTAACTGTATTGAGACTCGTTCTGGAGACGGTGTTACTGTTCGTGGTGCTTATCATCGCGCAGACTTTGATCGCTATGAAGTAAGTGAAGCTGTTGTTGGTAGCATGGTTAAAGCGGCGAACTTGGGCACTAACTTTACGGCGCTTTATGAGCATGAAATTTACTATAGAACAAAAGGTACTCAAGGTAAGCGTCTGTCTAACAGCGAATTGAATCAAGCGTTTGATAACCTGTCTGTTTGGATGTGGAATGACAACGCATACCATTTTGAAACAGAAATACAAGATGAGTTGGGGTTCAAGCAGGCTGTTCAGTTCCTTAACTGTTATACCGAAGACTTACATCAAACAGACACAATGGATGCACAGTGTCCTGTTGACCTAAAAGCGTCGTTAGTCGCTAATGGAATGATTCATGGCGAAGGTGAGTTATCTGGGCAGTTGAATCCTAGCTATCCATTAAATTACATGGAGAAACCTCTGACTCGTATTATGTTGGGGCGCTCATTCTGGGATCATGAAATCGTTGTTGATACCACAATGTATCCGGGTCGAACTTCGGGGGCATCTTCGTCAAGTACGGTAATGGTTCAGACCAACGGTAAAGCGGTGACGTATTCGGCAGGAAACAATCAATCGACAGGTCTGTGGGCACCTCAATTACAAGAAGTAACCATTCAAGATGGCGTGGCAGCTACGATTACTGTGATGATCGCGGATGATCTTACAGGTAAGCCGAATCACGAAACGAGTTTGAAACGCCCTCCACGTATGCAAACCAGCTTTGACTACAATGGTTCGAGCTTAACTTTCAAGGTTCCGTATGGTGGCCTTATTTACATTCAACCGAAAGTAAAAGAGCTTGGTGAAGTCTCGTTTAGCATTGATGGCGCGTTAAAAGCGGCTTGGTGGAAAGAGGGACAGTGGATTAACACTATTCAATCGGCAGACGCACCAATTGCAGAAATCGATACGGGTTCATTTATTTACACTACACCAATCAGGAATCTAGAATCCGCTGATTTGAACCAATTCGCAACAGATATGAATCGATTCGCTGAAGCGGCAAGTGACTTCTACGGGCGTGATGAGAAACAAAGCACTGGTTTACACCGTAGGTTCACTTATCCAGAACTGAATGCGTTCCGCCATCGTTTTGTGAATGACGTGCAGATTTCGATTGGCGCTGCTCACTCTGGCTACCCAGTGATGAATTCAAGCTTTAACGCAAATCGGACATACATTCCAACCAACCCTGTGAACGATTGGTTGTTGTGGCATGAAGTTGGTCACAACTTAGCATCAGCTCCTTTCCTTGCGGCTGGTAGTACAGAAGTGACCAATAACCTTCTTGCGTTGTATATGCAGGAGTTAGAGGGGCGCAATGCAAACCCTGAAATGGATCGTATTAAATCGGATATTAAGAAAGCACCTAAATGGCTAGAGCTTAATAATGAACATGCGTGGTCACATGGTGATGCAGGTTTACGATTAGTTATGTTTGGTCAGCTAAAAATCTGGGCAAAATCGAACTTTGCAATTGATGATTGGTATACACGCGGCGCAAGCCAATCTGATGTGTATGGTGAAGATGAAGGCTGGAACATGTTCAAACTTATGCACCGTAAAGCTCGAGGTGATAGAGAAGGCGACTCGAATACGAACTATTGTAGTGCTAGCGAGACTGGGCTTTCTGGTGGAGACCTAATGATGGTGTGCGCTTCTTATGTTTCAAACTATGACTTAAGTGACTTCTTTGAAGTTTGGAACGTGGGCGAAACGTCCATGACTAATGCTGATGGCACGAAGTCTTATAGTGGCGGAATTAGCTCTAAAGGTCTTAGTGCGGTTGAACAATTAAAACTAGAGAAACCAAACAACAGTCCTTTGAATGTTGATTCAATTTACTAACGCTAATTATTGCTAAAGCATTTTATAGCTTAAAAACAAACGCCACACTGAAACTACGTGTGGCGTTTTTGTTGGAATGCTCTAGAAATTTCAGCTAGATCAGTCTTCTACATGATGTTTAATACTTCGGCTGCCATTGGTTGACTGTCCTTGCTAGAGAAAGCAGGTTAAAATGTTCGCATCATAATTCTAAAGGATGGTGCCATGTACCACGGTCATATCTATTTCCCTCTGCGATTTGCAGAGCAAGCAGAAACACTGCGTCAGAAAATTTTAGCGGAACGTAAAGATGTATTAGAGGTTTTCCCATTAATACAGCGTTTGGTTGGTCCACATAAGATGCCAATGTTTGAGATTCACTTTGCGAACAAAGAGTCGGGCATTGTTGAATGGCTTGAGCAAGAACGCGGTGATATGTCGGTGCTTATTCACCCTGTAACTGGCGGTGAAGAAACTTTGGATCACACAGTACGAGCGATCTGGCTTGGTCGTGAATTGGGTGTCTTTGAAGAAACGCTTACTAGCTAATCAAATATACCAATATTGCACTTAACTCATTCCGACCGGAAAATACATGAACAATAAAAAGGCTCCTCAAATGAGGAGCCTTTGTTTTAAGGAGCCGTTTTACCAAGAAACCGGTTATCAAGAGCCTCTGGTTATCGGGCTGAACCGTTAACCAGAGTAGGGGGATTAAGCCTCTGCAGTTACTTTAGAGTCGCTCATTTTTTTAAGAGCAGCGTAACCAAAACCTGTTACTGCTGTACCCGCTGCAATCGCCACTAGGTACATCAGAACTGGAGAGATAGCGCCAGGAATCAGTAGTACGAATAGACCGCCGTGTGGAGCCATTAGCTGAGCACCAAACATCATTGATAGAGCACCAGTTAGTGCGCCACCTGCCATACAAGCTGGGATAACACGCATTGGATCTTTCGCTGCGAAAGGAATCGCACCTTCAGAGATGAAACATAGGCCAAGAACGAATGATGCTTTACCCGCTTCACGCTCGCCCGCTTCAAACTTGTCTTTCACTAAGAAAGTCGCAAGACCCATACCTAGAGCTGGAACCATACCTGCTGCCATGATAGCTGCCATTGGTGCGTAAGTTTGCGAAGCCAGTAGACCAACACCGAATGTGTAAGCCGCTTTGTTTACCGGACCACCAAGGTCGAAACACATCATTGCGCCTAGAATCACACCCAGAAGAATCGCATTAGACGTTCCCATGTTGTTTAGGAAAGTTGTCATCGCGCTCATCACGCCAGAAACAGGGCCACCCACGATGTAAACCATCACAAGACCAGTGAACAAACTCGCGATAAACGGAATGATCAAGATTGGCTTGAGGGCTTCCATGGATTGTGGAAGTTGAACCTTGTCGGCAATGAATTTCGCTGCGTAACCTGCAATGAAACCCGCTGCGATACCACCTAGGAAGCCTGCGCCTGTTGAGCTAGCCAGCATACCGCCGATTAGACCTGGAGCCAGACCCGGACGGTCAGCAATTGAGAATGCAATGAAACCAGCAAGAACAGGAATCATCAGTGCGAATGCGGAGCCACCACCGATAGTCATCAGTGCTGCAGCCAGTGTGCCTTCTTCTTTAAACGCTTCGATACCGAATACGAAAGAGAGTGCGATGATCAAACCACCCGCAACCACTACTGGAAGCATGTGCGATACACCTGTCATTAGGTGCTTGTATACGCCTTTCTTCTCGTCAGCAGGCGCTGAATTTGAAGATGCTGTGTGTTGGTATGGTTTAGCTTCTGCGAATGCTTTTTCCATCTCTTGCTTTGTTTTCTTCAAAGCAGGGCTTGTCGTTGTTTTGTATAGCGCTTTGCCGTTAAAACGATCCAGAGGAACGTCGATGTCTGCTGCGATGATAACTAGATCAGCGTCTGCGATTTCTTGGTCTGTCAGTTGGTTTTTCGCACCTACAGAGCCGCGAGTTTCCACTTTGATTTGGTGACCTAGGCGTTTGCCTTCTGCTTCAAGCGCTTCAGCTGCCATAAAGGTGTGTGCAACACCAGTTGGGCAAGCGGTAATCGCTACGATCTTCTTGCTGCCTGTGCTTGCTGTTGTAGAAGAGTTTGGAGAGGTACCGGTCACTTCAACAGTGCTTTCAGCTTGAGAAGCGTCTAGTACTGTTGCTTCTACTACCGCTTTCTCTAGAAATGCTTTTGCATCCGCAGTGCATTCCGAGATAGCTGCTTGGTACACTTTCTTGCCGACAAAGCGCGCTTTATCAACGTTGGTGTTGGCTGCGATAACCACAACGTCGCTGCTGTCGATAGCGTCTTGCGATACAGTTGAGTCAGGTAACACGCTTGATTGACATTCAATAACGGCGTTCCAACCCAGTGCTTTTGTCGCTTGCTCTAACAAGCCTGCTGCGATGATGCTGTTTGCTACGCCACTAGGGCAAGCTGTGATAATGGTAATATTCATAATAAACCTTTTGTCCTATTTGCTTGTGTCTAACTGGCTAGTTGGAGCACTAAGCGACTGTAATTGGATATTTTGTAGTACTGAATCCAGCTCTTGTTGGCTGGTGATGCCCACGCCTACCTGTGAAACTGCTAGAGCAGATAGGGCGGTTGCGAATTTAATAAGTTCTGGTTTTGGCATCTGTTGCATGTGACCCCAACATAGACCAGCAACCAATGTGTCACCTGCGCCTACCGTGCTTACTACTTGCATGCGCGGTGGTTGAGCATGTAACCATTCACCTTGGTTAAGCCACATCACGCCTTCAGCGCCAAGTGATACCACGATGTTCTCGATGCCTTTTTCACTTAGGGCTTGGCCCGCGTGTTGGCATTGGTCACGAGTTGTCAGCTCTGCATTGAACAGCTGAGACAGCTCTTCATCGTTTGGTTTGATCAACCATGGTTGTGCATTGATACCGGCTTTAAGTGCGTCACGGCTGCTATCAAATAGAACCTTCTTACCTAAATCGTGTAAGCGTTGAACCCAAGAAGCGCAAAGCTCAGGAGAGATACCTTGTGGCAAGCTGCCTGCAATCACGAAGTAATCGTGCGTTTCAGCAAGTTCTAATAGGGTTTCTTCGAACGCTTTAATCGCGTCAGCATCAACAGGAACACCTGGGAAGTTGATGTCGCTTACTTGGCCTGAGTTTTCAACCAGTTTTACGTTGATGCGAGTTGCGCCATCAACACGGATGAAGCGGTCAGTTGCGCCCATCTGTTCAAACAGTTGGCAGAACGCTTCTTCGTTATTGCGACCAAGGAAACCTGTTACGGTCACTTTCGCGCCAAGCTCTGAAAGAACTTTTGCGACGTTTACGCCTTTGCCCGCTGCATGCAGAGAGCCTTTGTTTACTAGGCTAACTGAACCTACATTTAGTGCGTCGATAGCACCTGTCAGGTCTAGGGCAGGGTTTAGCGTTACGGTAACGGCTTTGATTTGTTTATCAGACATATCGACTCCTTAACCTTCGCCAAGGCCTGAAGCGATAGCCTTGCCAATCGATTCAAGTGCTTGTGCTGCATCGTCACCTTCAGCAACAAACTGAAGCTGGTGGCCGTGTTTAACGCCAAGTGCGATGACTTTCATCAAGCTCTTCGCGTTCACTTCTTTTCCGTCGCCATCTAGGTTTGAAACGCGGATTGTTGATTCGAATTTCTTCGCTTCAGCAACCAACATTGCACCTGGACGAGCGTGTAGGCCGTGTGCGTTTTTGATTTTGAAGACTGCGCAGTTGTCGTCGTCTTGAGACGCTGTAGAAACCGCTTCACCTTTTAGAAGGCCAATCACTTGCGCTGCGTCAGCGGCTAACAGTTGTTGCTGTTTACCTTCAAAAACCATCTTGCTTAGGTTTGCCAGAATAGATTGGTGCGCGCTGTTACAAGCGGCGAATGCTACCAATGCTTTAACTGGTGTGCCTTCGTATTCACAATGGTTCGCTGTTGAAACGAAAGATACGCCAGTGCGAGTTACACCTTTGTCGCTGCCCAACAACCACAGGCCTTGGCCTAGGTGAGTTGGTGTTTTCGTTACTAGGTCAGCAACGAATGCGTTGTCTGTGCAACCTGTGTTCTTAAGTAGACCGCCCGCAACTGCAGACATTTGAATCATGTCGCTTGCAGGGAACAGTAGCTGAACTAAAGAAGCGTCTAGGTCGGCTTCAAGCTGAACTTCGCCGTTAAGTAGAGCGATGATTTCGTCTTCTGATTTCGCTTGCTTTAATTTCTCTTCAACACCGTCAGCTGCCAGAACTTTGGTCAGTTGCTTAAGGATGCCTAAGTGCTCGTCAGATTTAGCTGCAATACCAATTGCTACGTAAACACGGTTGCCGTCTGCCCAATCAATACCTTCAGGGAAGTGGTGTACCGCAACGCCTGTCTCTTTCACTAGGCCACGAGTATCCGTCGTTCCGTGAGGAATCGCGATGCCGTTACCTAGGAACGTAGAGTTCTGGTTTTCACGGTTCAGCATTCCTTCAACGTAACCAGAGTCAACTAAACCTTTAGCTGTCAGGTCGCCAGCAATGTTTTGGATTGCTTTGAATTTGTCTTCGGCAGTTTGGCCTAGAGTGATGTCAGATTTTGATAATTTAAGCATGGTGCCTCTTTAGCGTATCGCTTGAGAATTTGTGTATCGCTACGATTCAGTCTAGAGCAAGGTTTATGGAGCTTAACTCTTTGCTTGCTCTTTTTTATCCTGGCTGAATCGGTTCAGCATTCAGTGTAAAAAAATTCAGCAAAGCCGATTTTGGTTTTCAAAATAGTTTTGCTGCGTGTCGTAATTTCAGTTTCGTTAATAACGAGAAGTTGAATCACAACAAATGACGCTCAATCCATACAAAAGGATGATTGAAGTCACTTTTCAGATTTTGCTGAATCCTTTCAGCTTTTATACTGAATCGATTCAGCATATAATTCAACTAATCCGAGGATCAGATCATTGGTTATATGATCCTACGCACAAAATACAGGTCACCCATATGACACTTGATGAAATTGCTAAATTGGCTGGAGTATCGAAAACCACGGCCAGTTATGTCATCAACGGCAAGGCGCAGAAATACAGAATCAGTGAAAAGACTCAGCAGAAAGTCATGGCGGTTGTGGAAGAGTATAACTACCGACCAGACCATGCTGCTTCGTCGCTGCGTGCTGGTAATAGCCGTTCATTTGGTTTGATTATTCCTGATCTGGAAAACAGCAGTTATGCGCGTTTAGCAAAACTGATAGAGCAGAACTCACGTAAAGTGGGCTATCAGATTTTGATTGGCTGTTCAGATGATGACGCTGAAACCGAACGTAAAGTTGCGGAAGCGCTTGTTAGCCGTCGTATCGATGCCTTGCTGGTGGCGAGCTCAATGCCAGACGCCAATGAGTTCTACTTGAAGTTGCAAAACTCAGGCACACCCGTTATTGCGATTGACCGTCCTTTAGATGATGAGCATTTTGCCTGTGTGATCAGTGAAGATTTCGAGGCTGCGTTTGAACTGACCCACTCGATTCTTGATGACAGTATTCATAGTGTTGGTTTGATTGGTGCACTGCCTGATCTGAACATTTCACGTGAACGTCAGTTGGGTTTTGAAGCGGCGAATAAAGCACATACTCAACAAACAAGGCTAACAGACAACAAGCCGATGGTTGTCGGTTATGGCGAGCACTTTGACCGAGAATCAGGACGTGAGATTTTTGAGGGTTGGATTGCCAAAGGCACGGTGCCCGATGCGATTGTCACTATGTCTTACACCTTGTTAGAAGGTGTGTTGGATGTGATGGTCGAAAAGCCAGAACTGATCAGCCAAGTAAAGCTGGCAACCTTTGGTGATAACCGTTTATTGGATTTCTTACCTTTTAAAGTCCATTCACTGCCACAACAATTCGAAGTGATTGCCGATAGTGCTTTTGCTTTGGCTTTGAACGCGTCAGCGAAACGTTACCAAGCTGGCATTGAGCTAGTGCCAAGAAGCTTAGTAAAACGAGGCTAGCTCGAATTTTACAGTTAGCTAGAAGCCTCGCGTTTAACTCGAACCTGTAATTAATTTGAACTCAGCAATAAGCCCATTTCCACAATGGCAACAATGCCGAGCAACAAGGCCAACACTTTCCAAAACTGGATCGGGTTTCGGTTTATCAAAGGTTGCTTGGCTTTGCTTTTCACCAAGCTTTGGTTTGGTGTGTAAAGGTCTGCCACAAAATCCCCTAACACTTGATGACGTTCGCTTGGCGATTCCGCGCAGGCTTTTTGTAACACTAAATCCACCCAACTTGGTAAGTCCGCTCGTTTCTGAGTTATGGGTTGGTATTCCCATTGATGGTGGCGAGATTGTTTAAGCGATTGGGCAGTCATTTCAGAGTAGGGCAATGCACCGGTTAGCATCTCATAGCCGATCACAGCGATAGAGAACAAATCCGAACTGGTGGTGGCCGTGTTGTGCTTGATGGTCTCTGGCGCTATGTAATTGACCGCGCCTAATGGTGTGTCGTCTTTGTCGGTGAGCTCTCCCTCTTCAAGGCCTCTCACTAACACCGCACCAAGGTCGATGATTTTTACCTCACCATCACGTTGAATCATGATGTTTTCCGGTTTTAAGTCTCGGTGCACCATGTCTGCACGTTGTAATACTCGAATGCCTTGTGTGATTTTTTCTAGTATGTCGCGCACTTCATTGAGTGACGGCTTTGGATTGTCGTACATCCATTGTCTTAGGGTGATACCTTCTACCCATTCGCAGATTTGATATAAGAATTGCGAGTTCTCTGGCGTCGGGTAAACCTTCATTACTCTCTTATTTTTCAGCAAGATCCCCGCCCATTGTTCATTAAAGAAAGCTCTGAGTTGAGAAGGGCTATCGTGATATTGAACAGAAGGGACTTTCAGCACGAACTCGGTCTGTGTCTCTTTCTGCATCACACGATACACATGGCTTCTAGATCCTGCATACAACACCTCAAGCACCATGAAGTTGTCGATACTTTGGCCGAGCTTTAAAGCGGGTGGGATAGCACGTTTAGCCAACTTTTCATGGAATTCAATCAGCGAAGGTTTTGGCAGATGGCTGACTTGCACAATCAAGCAGCTCACGTTGTCTGAGCTATTGTGGCTTAAAGCGGTGTTACAGATGCTTTGTGCTGCGTATTCGAAATCCGCTCCGGGTTTGTCGATGTGTTCCTTGAAAGTGTTGGGAGAGACAAACTCGTGCACGCCGTCAGATGTCAGGATAAAGCAGTCGTTTTTCTTGATAGGAAGGGTTTGATAGTCAACGTTGAGTTGGTTGTCCATGCCCAAGGCGCGTGTTAGATAATGCTTTTGCCCCATATTTTTACGGGTGTGATCGCGCGTTAGCTGGCGTAATTCTCCATCTCTTAGTAAGTAAATGCGACTGTCGCCCACGTGGAAGATATGTGCGGTGTTCGATTTTAATATCACGCTGCTGAACGTCGAAACGAGGGCATTGTGGTTCACTTGTTGTGCGGGATGAATATTAGAAACAGACGTGTTGAAGAGCCAAGAATTGAGGGACGTTAAGACCGTTTGCGCCGAACGTTGGATGCTCCAGCTTTGGGGAGTTGCGTAATAGTCGTCGATAAACTGCATCACGCTGGTGTGACTGGCTTTCTGGCCATGTTCACTGCAACTTGCGCCGTCTGCTATGCAGGCAACACTACCTTTCAACTCTTGCTCTACGCGAGTTTTGGGGTGTTTTACAATGATGGCGTCTTGGTTTTCATCACGTACGCCTTGATTCGAATAACCACCAAACTTAAGCGTTAACTGGTTGTTGGATTCTGGCGTGATGACTTGCCCTTGGCTGAATGAAATTGTCATAACTGGTCTTCTTCTTAACTGCTCTTCTTCCCGCTTCCTTGACAGAACATCCTAGGAAGAACAAAAGCCCTAGTGAACTTAGAGCCTTTGAACGAAGCACCTAGCATTGATGTATCCGCTAAGGTGCTTCTCCCGATTCAATAATATCAATGCTTCCTAGCTTGAAACATTAATCAGCGTGACACTGCCATCGTCGTTTACTTCGGCGATTTGACCGTTAGGCTCTTCCATGAACAGTAGAGTTACAAAGCCAAGTACCGCTGTTGCAGCAATCACTAAGAAGAATGTTTGGTAGCTCACGAATGACAACACAGTTAGGTAAACTACCGCACCCACGTTACCGTAAGCGCCCGTCATACCTGCAATTTGACCTGTCATACGACGCTTGATTAGAGGAACCGTTGCGAATACCGCACCTTCACCCGCTTGCACGAAGAAAGAACACGCCATCGCCGCAACAACCGCTAGCCATACAGGCCATGTGCTGTCGACTTGACCCATTGCGAAGTAACCCACAGCAAGACCAATCGTTAGAATAAGCAGTGTTGGTTTACGACCGAATTTATCTGAAATCCAACCACCACCTGGGCGAGACATTAGGTTCATAAAGGCATAAGCCGATGCAACCATACCTGCAAGAACCGGTGTTAATTCAAAGGTTTCAGAGAAGAACAGTGGCAGCATAGAAACCACAGCCAGTTCAGAACCAAATGTTGCGAAGTACAATACGTTAAGTACCGCTACTTGCTTGAACTTGTACTGGTGAATCTCAGGCACTTCTTCTTTAAATACGTTCTTGTTTACTTTCCAAACTTGCGACACTTCGTACACGTAAAGTGCTGCTAAACCTGCATACACAGAGTAAACCGCCATGTCAGACAACATGTTGATGTTGCTTGGTGATAGCTTCCAAGTCAGTAGCGCTAAAGCGGCATACATAGGGATCTTCATAATAAGTAGGAAGAAAAAGTCACCCTTTGATGTCACTTCCATTGCTGTTACTTGAGCAGGCTTGAAGTAAGTCGAACCTTTTGGTGTATCTGACACGTTTTTGTAGAAGATAAACGAGAACGCTAAGCTCATTACGCCGGTAATACCGACCGCATAACGCCAGCCGTCTTCACCACCAAACGCTAGAGCGAGAGTTGGAAGTGTGAACGCCGCTGCTGCTGAACCGAAGTTACCCCAGCCGCCGTAAATACCTTCTGCAGTACCCAGTTCGTTGTGTGGGAACCATTCAGACACAAGACGAATACCGACAACGAAACCTGCACCAATGAAGCCCAGTAGGAAACGAGCGATTGCTGCTTGAATGAAAGAGTCTGCCAGAGCAAACATGAAACAAGGGATAGAACAGACCGCGAGTAGCGAAGAGTAAACCAACCTTGGGCCGTATCTATCGGTTAGCATGCCTATTGCGACACGTGCCGGAATGGTCAATGCAACGTTGAGGATCAGGAGGGTTTTGATCTCTTCAGTAGAAAGACCAAGCGTAGTTTTTACCATTTGCAGTAGTGGGGCAAAGTTGAACCACACAACAAAGGTAATGAAAAAGGCCATCCAGCTTAGGTGTAATACCTTCATCTTACCCGTAAATGAAAGCAGCGAAAATTTAGTGTTATCCATGGTTTAAATCCTTTAAATCTGGAAAATTACCCGGTTTGTGCACCTGCGTTACTTCCGAACTTAGAACGCTTTTAATGTGCATAAACCCTGTGCCGAAATTGCGCACGCCAATAAGCGTTTGCATGATGGTGTCGGCGGTTTAGTTAACTGGCGATAGCAAGTGGTGCGAGAACTTGAACTTGTTCTCCTTGCTTGCGAACTTCAAATTTCACGAGCTTGAGCTCAGGCTGTTCAAGACATTCGCCAGTTTCTAAGTGGTAATGCTGCTTGTATAAGGGTGAGGCCACGTAAGGTTCTCCGCTTAATGAACCAATTATACCACGTGACATCACATTCGCCTTGCCGATAGGGTCGTAATTAGAGAGCCCATAAAGCGTGTCGCTGCGCTTGCAGTAAAAAATAGCCACTTGGTTATCGTCTACTTTGGCGCAAATTCCCCCGTTTGGGGTTAGATCGCTGGTGCTGCATACGGTTGTCCAATTTTCCATGACTTTCTCCTAGTCTAAAATTGAGTTTTTATTTTTTTATTGATGAACCTGATGAACCTGATGAAATTTATGAAACCTCAGTCACTTCGATTTGGTCTGCTTTAGCGAGCTTTTCATCGCGTTTTGAATCGGAAGAAGAGCTCAAGCTCGGCTTAGGAAAACGCTGCTCTCGTTCTTTGATGAATGACAGGCTAGTGTCCATTTCTTCGCTGTTGATGTAGTGCTGGAAGCGTTTCATCTTTTCAGGGTTTTCGATGGTGGTTTTCCACTCACACTGGTATTTTTCGATGTTGAGGGCGATATCGGCCTCAAGTTCTTCAGCAACGTTGAGCTTGTCTTCAATCACGACTTGCTTGAGGTATTCGATGCCGCCTTCAAGGTTCTCCATCCATACCGATGTACGCTGTAAGCGGTCTGCGGTACGTGTGTAGAACATCAAAACGCGGTCGATGTATTTAAGGAGTGTGGTTTCATCAAGGTCGGTAGCGAAAAGGTCACCATGGCGAGGGCGCATACCGCCGTTACCACAGATGTAGAGGTTCCAACCTTTGTCGGTGGCGATAATGCCAAAATCTTTTGATTGGGCTTCTGCACATTCACGAGTACAGCCTGAAACCGCAAACTTGATCTTGTGTGGTGAACGCAGGCCTTTGTAGCGGTTCTCAAGTCGAATCGCTAAGCCAACACTGTCGTCGACACCGTATCGACACCAAGTGCTACCGACACAAGATTTCACGGTACGAACCGATTTACCGTAGGCGTGGCCCGTTTCAAAACCTGCATCAATCAGCTTTTTCCAGATGATAGGCAGTTCGTTAAGCTGTGCGCCAAACAAGTCGACACGCTGACCGCCCGTGATTTTGGTGTACAGGTCGAACTCTTTAGCGACTTCGCCTAAAACAATCAATTTATCTGGAGTGATTTCACCGCCAGCAATACGCGGAACTACCGAGTAAGTGCCGTCTTTTTGCATGTTGCCAAGGTAGATGTCATTGGTGTCTTGAAGCTCGATATGTTGATCTTCCAGGATGTAATCGTTCCAGTACGAAGCCAGAATCGAACCGACAGCCGGTTTACACACAGTACAGCCCAATCCGTTGCCGTGAGAATCTAACAGCTCGTCGAAGGTCTTGATTTTGTTGACGCGAATGATGTCGGTAAGCTCTTGGCGAGAATAAGCAAAGTGCTCACAGATATCGTTAGAGACTTCCACACCTAGGTTACTTAGCTCGCTATCGAGAACCTGTTTCGCAAGGGCAGAACAACCGCCACAACCTGTTGAAGCATTCGTGGTTTCTTTCAATGCAGCCATCGTGGTGCAGCCAGCTGAAACGGCCTCTTTAATATCGCCTTTGGTCACATCAAAACATGAACAGATCACAGCGCTATCAGGCAGAGCTTCAACACCCATTGCCGAACCTGAATCATCGGCCACGTTAGGTAAAATTAGCACTGATGGGTTTTCAGGAAGGGGCATATCATTTTGCTTGATTTGCAGTAGCGAACCGTAGGCTTCTGCATCACCGACCAATACTGCGCCGACAATCTTTGTGCCGTCAGCCGAAATGATCAGGCGCTTATAAACTTGTTCTATTTCATCGTTGTAGGTATACGATTGAGCACCTTCTGTCTTGCCGTGCACTTCACCAATACTGGCAACATCGACGCCAAGCAGTTTGAGTTTGGTGCTCATGTCTGCGCCCGTAAATGCAGCGTCGTCAGTACCGTCAGAGACAATATGCGAAGCCGCGATTTTTGCCATCGAATAACCGGGAGCCACTAAGCCGAAGATCTTGTTATCCCAAAGGGCACATTCTCCAATGGCGTAAACGTTGTCGATATTGGTTTGACAGTGATTGTTGATCACAATACCGCCACGCTCGCCAATCTCGACATCAGAGCTTCTTGCTAGCTCATCTTGAGGGCGAATACCGGCAGAGAATACGATCATATCGGTTTCTAAGTGGGTGCCGTCTGCGAAGTTCATGCGGTAGCGAGCGTTTTCTCCGTCGACTATTTCAGAGGTCGCTTTCTCGGTATGAACTTGCACACCAAGGTCTTCAATCTTTCTGCGCAGTAGGGCGCCGCCACCGTCATCTAACTGAACGGCCATCAGGCGTGGAGCAAATTCAACCACATGGGTTTCTAAGCCAAGGTTTTTGACTGCGTTTGCGGCCTCTAAGCCAAGCAGACCACCACCAATCACCACGCCAGATTTGCTGCCTTTGCTTGAAAGCTCGATGGCGTCTAAGTCTTCGATGGTGCGATAAACGTGACAGTGTTCTTGGTCGTTACCGGGAATAGGGGGAACAAAAGGGAAAGAGCCCGTCGCCAAGATTAGCTTGTCGTAACTTTCAACGTGACCACTTTCAGTGATGACTTGTTGATTGGCGGTGTCTAGCTTGGCAACCTTCTGATTCAACAAGTAGTTCACGCCGTTGCTTTGGTAATATTCTTCACTGGTCAATGACAGGTCATCAGCGCTTTTACCATTAAAGTAAGCCGTTAGCTGAACACGGTCGTAGGCCAGCCTTGGCTCTTCACTAAAAGTAATCACATCAAACTCATCACTGTCTGATTGCAGGATGTTGTCGATAAATTTGTGTCCAACCATGCCGTTACCAACAACGACGATTTTCTTCTTGCTCATAATCCATTCCTTATTCTCGGCGTCACCATCACTAGCATCTAATTTCTAGTCGTTAGCAGATGAATACCGGGTTGAGATTCCACTCAATTCATAATCATCAAGAAAAACAAAAATGTTTTTTCTAAGTCTTGGTTTTTAGTGGAGCAAGGAGGATGCCAGATTACGGTTCGTTCATTTAAATAAAAATTAACTTATAATTTTCAGTGGTTTAAAAAATAGAGGTAGCACGCAATTACCCCTAAAGTGGTATGTAAAATTTTTGTTAGATTTATATAAATGAGCGTTTGTGGTGCAACTTTCAGCAAGATGGTGCAAAAACTAAGTTTCTATCTTGGTTAAGTTCTAATTGGTTCATTGCTGATATTTGTGTTTTTATTAAGTTGTTGTTTTTAAATTAAATTACTTACTATTCATCAACTGCTATTAAGTGGCGTGTTATTTGCTTGTTTTCACTTATTACAATTATGGATAATTGAGCGAGAAACGGATGACCGATTCAAACAACGGCTGGATAAAATCGACCTGTGCTTATTGTGGTGTAGGGTGTGGAATAGAAGCGAGACCGACATCGCTAGGAAAACTAGAAGTACGTGGTGATAAAGATCATCCATCAAACTATGGAAAGCTATGTACTAAAGGGATCGCGCTCGGCGACACCGTCACGCCTTTGGGTCGTCTTACACAGCCTGCTTATATTCAGAATGAGCAAAAACAAGAGCTAGATTGGAACAGTGCCACTCAGTTGGTCGCAGACAAATTCAATCAAACGATCGAAGAATTTGGGGCCGATTCGGTTGCGTTCTATGTGTCTGGTCAGCTGCTTACCGAAGACTATTATGTTGCCAATAAACTGATGAAAGGCTTCATCGGCAGTGGCAACATCGACAGTAACTCTAGGTTGTGTATGGCTTCAACCGTGGTCGGGCATAAGCGAGCATTTGGCGCAGACACAGTACCGGTATGCTACGAAGATCTCGAGCAAGCCGATCTAGTCGTGATTACAGGTTCCAACCTAGCATGGTGTCATCCGGTACTTTTCCAAAGATTAAGAGCCGCAAAACAAGCCAACCCTGCATTGAAAGTCATCGTCATCGACCCGCGTTATACCGACACCTGTGAAATTGCTGATATACACTTGGCATTGGAATCAGGCTCAGACGTCGCGTTGTTCAATGGTTTATTGGGTTACCTCGATGATAACGACAAGCTAGATACAGACTACATAGAAAACCACACTCAAGGCTTTACTGAATCGATTCGATCTGCGACTCACTACCGTTATACAGAGTCAGGTTATACCGAATCAGGCTGGGGCGACAAAAGCGTTCCTGAGCTCACAGGGTTAACAGAGCAGCAGCTGAAACAGTTCTACAGTTTGTTTGCATCGAACGAGAAGGTGCTAACCATTTACTCCCAAGGCGTGAACCAATCGACACAAGGGTGCGACAAGGTAAACGCCATTATTAACTGCCATTTAGCCACCGGGAAAATCGGTAAACCGGGCATGGGGCCATTTTCTGTAACGGGCCAGCCGAACGCGATGGGTGGGCGAGAAGTGGGCGGTTTAGCCAATACCTTAGCGGCGCACTTTGAATTTGGTGACCCGCAATCACACCAGACCGTCAGCGAGTTCTGGCAAACCGACAGCTTAGCCACACATGCGGGTTTAAAAGCGATTGACCTGTTTGATGCCATGAATGAAGGCAAAATCAAAGCCGTGTGGATCATGGCAACCAACCCAGTTGTGAGCCTGCCTGACAGCGAAAAAATCAAAGCGGCATTAGAGAAGTGCCCATTTGTGGTGGTATCTGACTGCATTGCCGATACGGAAACCACTCGCTTGGCTGATGTAGTGCTACCCGCGCAAGGGTGGAGCGAAAAGTCGGGCACCGTGACTAACTCTGAACGCCGAATTTCACGCCAGCGCCGCGTGTTACCAAGCCCAGGGGAAGCCAAACCGGATTGGTGGATCTTGAAAGAAGTGGCGCAAAAAATGGGATTCAAAGAGCAGTTTGAGTTCCGTCACGAAGGTGAGATCTTCAAAGAGTATTGCGAGATGACAGCGCTCGGCAATGAAACGGGCAAAGCGCGTGATTTGTGCTTAATTGGATTAACCAAACTGGATGAAAAAGGCTATGGCGAACTCACTCCACAGCAATGGCCAGTGTTAGAGTATCAACCAGAGATCATTGAGCAACGCATGTTCACCAATGGCGAGTTCTTTACTGAATCAGGCAAAGCGCAGTTTATTGCAGTTGAGCACGACAAACCGATTGCCGATACCAGCCTTGAATTCCCGCTTATCATGAACACAGGTCGAATCAGAGACCAATGGCACACCATGAGCCGCACAGGTTTGGCGGCAGGCTTAGGTGAACACACCCCAGAACCGTTTGTTGCCATGCATCCAGATACGGTTGCAGAGCTTGGCTTAGATGAATTTGGGCTAGATGCTTTCAACCACGCCACTATTAATCCAGTGGTGAAAGTACGCAGCGCACAAGGGGAGTGCCAAGCCCGCTTAGTAGTGACCAAAGAGATGCGCCGCGAACAAGTCTTCATGCCTATCCACTGGAACGCACCCACCGCCAAAGACAGCAAACCATGCGACCTAATCTTGCCTCATACCGATGCCGCATCAGGTCAGCCAGAATTTAAACATACCCCAGTGATGGTTGAACCGTGTGGCTATCGCAGCGAAGCCGCACTGGTCAGTGACAAGGTGATGGATTGCAGCGGCTTTGATTACTGGGTTCGCCAAAGAGTGGAGGGCGGTTTTCTGTATCGAATATCTTCCTCTAAGAACCCAATGGAGTTGGTGATTCAGCTTGCTAATACCCTCGATGCCTTGCCAGAACCTGACGCAGAAGCGATTAAATCACTCCATTACCACGGCAATAAATCATTCAAGAACTACGGCTCTGCCAAGCTGGGTCAATCTGGTGTAAAGCAAGCATTCGTGGTGAACAGTAAGCTCGACCATCAAAGCATCGATTGGCTGGTGGAATGCTTAACCCGAGAAGCCGATGAAGAGTTCGAAGCCGAGTTTTTGAGTACTATGGCGAAGTAGTGACTACCTCTCACTTATCCATACCTATAGCAAAAACGCCGACAGTCATGTCGGCGTTTTTGTTTGAGAATACAACTTCCAAGATACAACCTTTATAGCCTGAACTGCGGTTTACTCTCACATTGGGGAGTTTTCTGCATTTTTCAGAAACTATATGAAAAATTTCTGCTTTTCGTCATGTTTGATACAAAGATAAGTAGGTAAGATAATGTTATTAAATGAGTTATTAGACTAAGTGTAGTGTGTCTTGGAAACTAGACAGAATTGTTTCAGGGACAAAATATAGAATTATTCTGTCTAATATAGCTGTTATGCATATAGAGGGAGATATAGCATGTCTGTTTCATTTTTAGATAGTAATATTTATAAGTACGGTAAAACTAAAGATCTAGAGAGGACGTTAAAAAACCTGACTTTAGGCTTTTCTAAATTGGAAGTATTGAATGACCCTTTCGAGGCTGCGTACAACTATGTGCATCATTTTAGTTCTGAAGAGCGATGCCAAAACTATGGTGGTAATAATTGCAATAGTGATGAAGCTAATTTCGTTAAGTCTATAAAAAAATCTGTTAATAACCAACTAAAAAACTATGTAGTTACATGTTTCACAAGGACACCAAATGAGCCTTTGATGTGGGCTCATTATGCAGAAGATCATACAGGTGTTTGCTACTGTTTTGATGAAACAAAACTATTCAAAAACCGAGAGTATAGAAAAAATGATATTCAATACTCGAGCCAACGAGCAAAGTTATATTACTTTGAGGGTAGTACGACTATTGCTCAACTGAAAAGTCATCTAGGTGACATAATTTGCTCTAAATCTGATGCATGGTCTTATGAAAAGGAGCTTAGATATTATACTGAAACAAAAAATCAGGCTCATGAATATGAACCTAATTCCTTGGTGGCTATAATTCTCGGCTATCGGATGAGCTATGAGAATATCATGGCGGCTAGAGGTTTGGTCGAAAAATATAATGCGGAAAACAATGAAAAGGTCGCCATATATTATTCAAGAATGTCTGGGGGGTTATATGAGATGGTAGTAGAAGAATCACTTCTGACTAACGAAGTCACCCTTTTTGCACTCAATCCCCAAGACAACGAGATTTAATCGTAAATAGAAACATATATGCAACAAAGCATTTAAGAGTGATTCGCAACGCTTGGCAGTTTCGCTTCGCTCAAGTATAGCCAAGCGCCGCTCACACCTTAATGCGGCTACATGGATTCCCCCGGTTGTCAAACATCCGCTAAACTTATGTTGATGGGTTTTGGACTGCCGCTCTACATTCGGCCTACTTATCGACGATTCGCATCCGTCGTGGCCCTGATGACTTGCGCGACTGCGGTGCCTTATTCGTTAGATGACATCTAGTGTGTCCGCCGCATTAACAGGCTCTCCGCAAGTGGTCTTAACCTATCTCCATCATTAGCGTCTGCAATGACCCGGTGGGTTTAACTCTCTATGCTGCTTAGGTTTCTACTTAAGCAGCATAGTTTTCATATTCGGTTTGATTGTGTAAAAGCGACCATATAATTCGTGCGTTCTTTGCGGCAAGTGCCACTATCGCTCGGTTCATTCCTCTTCGTTCTAGAACGCCTCGACACCACTGACTTAGCTTATCTTGCTTGTCGCCAAGGTTGGCAATGACTGTCCTTGCGCCATGAACTAATAGTGTTCGTAAGTATTTATCACCGTGTTTGGTTATCCGACCTAAGCGAGGCTTTCCTCCCGTCGAATATTGCTTTGGTACTAGTCCTAGCCAAGCAGAGAAATCACGGCTTTTATCAAATTGAGAACCATTGCCTATCGAAGCAAGTATCGCAGTAGCGGTTTGCGGCCCAATACCTCGAACTTTCATCACTCGTTGAACATTAGCGCTGACCTTAGCAAAAGAGTCGAAGACTTGTTCAGTATCGGCGATACGTTGATTCAACTCTCCAAGGTGGTGATAAGCATCGGCAATCCCCGTTCTTGCGAGATGTGGCAGTTCATTTTCTGCATCTTCAAGCATTAAGGGAACGTGTTTCATCAATGAAGAGCGACCAACGGGAATGATCAACCCGAACTCAGAAAGTAGGGCGCGCATGCGATTCATAAGCGCGGTGCGTTCACGAACCCAATGCTCTCTCATTCTATGTACCGATCATAGACAGGATCTTAAG
>NZ_JBFRUJ010000060.1:0-49059 GCF_041474575.1 Vibrio sp. 10N.222.51.C5 | reverse complement strand
CTTAAGGTTCTGTCTATGAAGACCTAAAAACTTGTACCTAAACTCTAAACTATCAAGTCTTTCATCAAATGACTGCCTGTGCATCTGATACTTCTGAAAGTTCCGCATTTCATCCTGTTTTTCATCACGAATCTTAACTGCTCCCCTACTCTTTCGCCCATCATAGATTAAATATGCTAGTGTGCCTGCAGTCCCTAAAGAACCCAAAGTACTAGCCAATTTGTAAAAAGACTCAACCGGATCACGCCAAAGGAAGACGCCTACCAGAACACCTAGAGTCGTTCCGAGGATAATGAAGAGAACATAAAAAGAATGGTCATTATCTTTTCGATTTTTATTAGAATTGTTACCCTGCAAAACAACACCATATCAACATACCAATAAGATTAACCAATTGTTTCATAGGTAATATTCAGCTTCAAATACAAATTCAAATAATGAACGGACTATTCGATATAATATTGTTCCCTCCTCAAACGCTCTTAACGAAGATATTGGACACTTGATTAATACGATATGCCACACTGCCTTGAAAGTTAGTGATACCTTTAAGTGCGCTACCCACGTAAATGAACATCTTTTGAATTCAACCAAAAGCTATACAAAATCAACGAAAAATCACACCTTAACGGACAATCACCTAAATGATGCGAAGACTCAAACCTTAATCATCGCAACAATAAATAAAGAAGTGAGATATTAAATGATTCTCGGACAAAAGAGTTTTTGCTTATCTCTATCGATTGTTGTTATCACCAATCGATTATGTGTGACAGAGATAAGGTGACAAGCTCTATTGCGTCTGTTTAGATTTAATGTGATTGATGACCTTTGTTGTCTTCCGACAGATACATCAAATACATCAAGATACCCCATGACGTGAAAAACCGGCATGACTCCAATAAACATACTGTCTGTAGAGTATTAAATAATATGATAGAGAGTTAATGAGCACCTAATCAGACGGTGACGATTCAGATAGTATAGGCCCCGCCTACCGATTATCCCTTCAGGATGCTCTGTACCACACAATAACACGCCAAATATTATGTATATAAATACCCTTTGTCATACAAAGCCTCATTTACTAACAGAAAATCTATCATCGTTATTTTTATCAATGTCTATTTTCTAGTAGTCTATTCTACAAAATTTACTCAATAACAAAATAAACTGTTAGTAGGGAATCTTTGTATTTAAAATTTCACTTTGTATCTCTCGACTATTGCTAGACGCAGAACTATCACTCATTTACCTAACAGCCTAACAGAAAATCAGTCAGTATTTTGATTTGGTACAAGCGTCTAACAGTGCATGAGTACCATAGCCCAGAGCACAAAACAGCCAACTTTGTTTGAAAGAAAGCCCACGTTTTTTTGCAATCAGGTGATGCAGAACCAAAGCGCAGATCAAACTGCCAATGGGAATAAAGAAGAGTGAATGGGTAAATTGTCGATGAAATTCCAAAGCCAACAAAGGGTCACTTTGAGACTTAATCAGTGCATCCAAATCTGGTGCTAACCCGGAGAGCAGCCCTAATACCCCAGCAACAACCAAATGTTGTTTTTTGCTGGCCGATTGTGACAAAGAAGCGCCTAACACGCCCTGCGTTAAAGGATCCATAAATCACTCATTGATAGCATTCCGTTGAATCAAACAAAATACATTTAGCTATAGCGGTGAACTGTTCATAACTAAACGGTTTTATCAATATACTCATGTACATAGCTGTATAAGCATAGACCGATAAACAAAAAAAGAGCAGTTATGAAACTGCCCTTTTCTAATTATTGGTGGTTGATCAATTTATTCGTTTTTGTTCTGTATATTCACACTTGAACGATCTTTTATTAACGAGCAACCATGCTTGCTGCGATAACCACCAGCAGTACTGAGAAGATTTTCTTAATCGTTGGAACCGGTAAATGGTTGGTGGCTTTTGCGCCTAACGGAGCCGTAAACCAAGACGTGCACACAATACCCAACAGCGCAGGCAGATAAACAAAGCCAGCAAAGCCATCTGATAGAGCAAAGTGGCTGCTGCCTGAACTGATGTAACCTATCGAGCCAAACAACGCGATCACAATGCCACAAGCCGAGGCACAACCGATGGCCTTTTTCATATCGACAGAGAAGAACGTTAATAGCGGAACCAGCAATGCTCCGCCACCAATACCTATCATGGCAGATAAGCCACCCGTAATGGTTGTCAGCACAGTGAGCACGCCTTTGTTCGGCAGTTTTCGTTCCTTAGGCGCATCATTTTTGCTGCTTAAGAACATCTTGATCGCAATCAGAACCACACTCACAGCAAACACAATACGAACGACTTTTTCCGGTAACAACGCCGCCATAAAACCACTAACCAATGCACCCAGAGCAACACCGAGCATGATCCAAGGCGCCAGATCCCAAGGCACGTTGCCATTCTTGTGGTGAGCGAGTGCAGAAGATGTGGAAGTGAACAGTATCGATGCCAACGAGGTAGCAATCGCAGCGACAACAACTTGGTCGGAAGGTAGAACTTCTAAATACAGTAAAATGCTGCTTAACACAGGAACAATGATCAGCCCTCCGCCAATACCTAACAAACCGGCTAGAAACCCAACACCACTGCCCAGTAACGCACAGTAGAAAATCAACAACAGCAATTCACTCATTTCATCCATCTCTTAATTAAATTAATCGTCTTAAATAACACACTATTAATGCGGTTATATTTCCATCAAGCTAATTAATATAACTGACACCGACTAAAATATTCAAACAGAATAGATCATGAATATTCCTCATGTTGAATGTGAAGTAATACCATTGTTAATGGTCAACCTATCAACGTATAAAAACCTTAAGCGATTAACTTTATACGACATTAATTCTACTAAGCATTAATTTCAGACAGCATAGCCTTCGATTCTTAATCCGGTCACAAGCAAAAAATAAAAGCCGTTTTAATACTAAAGACCGAGAGAATCAGAAAAAAAATTGGGATACCAAATCAGCATGAATAAAGAATTTAATTTTACGATTAAGAGCATTAGCCTCGACGAAAACTACCAGCCTGCAGACAGCACGCGTATCACTACCAACTTTGCTAACCTGGCTCGCGGTGACAGCCGTCAAGCGAACTTACGCAATGCACTACAAATGATCGATAACAGTTTCAACGCGTTAGCGCACTGGGATAACCCTAAGGGCGACCGCTACTCTGTTGAGCTTGAAATCATTTCTGTTGATATGGATATTGAAAGCAACGGCGAAGCATTCCCTTCAATTGAAGTGCTGAAAACCAATATTGTAGACCGTAAAACTAACGAGCGTATTGAAGGCATTATCGGAAATAACTTCTCTTCTTATGTTCGAGATTATGACTTTAGCGTACGTCTATTGGATCATAATAAAGGCCAAGATAAATTCAGCATTCCAGAAGATTTTGGTGACTTACACGGTAAGCTTTTTAAATATTTCGTTAACTCTGACGCTTACAAAAAGAACTTTAATAAACGACCTGTTATTTGCTTAAGCGTGTCAGATAATAAAACCTATTACCGCACTGAAAACCAACACCCAGTATTAGGTTTTGAATACCAACCGAATGAGTCTTCTTTAACTGAACAATATTTCAAAAAGATGGGCTTACAGGTTCGTTATTTCATGCCGCCTAACAGTGTTGCACCTTTGGCCTTCTATTTCTTTGGTGATCTGCTGAACGATTACTCTAACCTAGAGCTTATCAGCACCATCAGTACCATGGGTACGTTCCAGAAAATCTACCGACCTGAGATTTACAACGCGAACGCGGTTGCGGGTAACTGTTACCAACCAAACTTGAAAAACTTGGATCACTCGCTGACTCAAATCGTGTACGACCGTGAAGAACGAAGCCAGCTAGCTGTTGAACAAGGTAAATTCGCAGAAGAGAAGTTCATTAAGCCATACCAATCAGTTCTAGAGAACTGGTCGGCAAATTACGCACTTTAATCGTCTATTGCGCTCTCAAACCACCCAAGGATAGGCAATATTATTATGAAAACACTATTACCGACTTCAACAGCGGGCAGCTTGCCGAAACCGTCTTGGCTTGCACAACCAGAGACGCTTTGGTCGCCATGGAAACTTCAAGGCGATGAACTCACAGACGGCAAACAAGATGCGCTGCGTGTCTCTCTGCACGAGCAACAGCAAGCAGGCATTGATATTGTGAGTGACGGCGAACAAACACGTCAACACTTTGTAACGACCTTCATTGAACACCTGAATGGCGTTGATTTTGAAAAGCGTGAAACCGTTAAAATCCGCGACCGTTACGATGCGAGTGTACCGACGGTTGTAGGCCCAGTTTCTCGTCAGAAATCTGTGTTTGTTGAAGATGCGAAGTTCTTACGTCAGCAAACCGACCAACCGATCAAATGGGCTCTGCCGGGGCCTATGACCATGATTGATACACTTTACGATGCGCATTACCAAAGCCGTGAAAAACTGGCGTGGGAATTTGCAAAGATCCTCAACGAAGAAGCCAAAGAACTTGAAGCGGCAGGCGTGGATATTATTCAGTTCGATGAACCTGCGTTTAACGTGTTTTTTGATGAAGTGAACAATTGGGGCATCGCTTGTTTGGAAAGAGCCATTGAAGGGCTTAAGTGCGAAACAGCAGTCCATATTTGTTATGGCTACGGCATTAAAGCGAATACGGATTGGAAAAAGACATTAGGCACCGAGTGGCGCCAATACGAAGAAGTCTTCCCTAAGCTGCAGCAATCGAATATCGACATTATCTCTTTAGAGTGTTACAACTCTCATGTACCTCTTGAGCTGCTTGAGCTCGTACGAGGCAAGAAAGTAATGGTCGGTGCGATTGATGTTGCAACCGATTCGATTGAAACACCGGAAGAAGTGGCTAGCACTCTACGTGAAACACTTAAGTACGTTGATGCCGACAAGCTCTACCCTTGCACCAACTGCGGCATGGCTCCCCTACCTCGCGAGATAGCCTCAGCGAAGCTTAATGCGCTAAGTGCTGGCGCAGAGATCGTTCGTAAAGAGCTTTCAGCGTAACGCTTTCCTAAAGAACAAAAACTATGCCTTTAAGCCTAAGTATCATATTGATGCTTAGGCTTTTTGTTATGTGAGTTAATGAGCTTTACGCGCTGCTTACCAGGTTTTATCTAGGTCTTGAGCATATAAAGAGATCGCTCGTTGGTACTCTTTAATCGCATCGCTATTCGTCGTGGAAACTAAAAGCTCAAGTAACAGCGATGTCGCTTCTTTATGGCGACCTAGTTCGACACGCTAACATACGGCTCCATTCTTCTTTGCTCATTGCGCCTTTAGAAAGGTAAATATTGTGTTTCTGCATTGCACCTTTCGTGTATGAAAGCTTGATGAATGAGCCAATTTCAAACGGAAGAAAGCTACGCTGTAAAGTCACATCACAAGCAACGCCATTTAAACGTACATGACCGTTCGTGATTTCAAACGAGCTATCGCGAAGCTTCCACCACAACATTAGAATTTTTATTAATGGAGGAACACAAATTATCAGCCCTATGGTTAGCAGCGATGAACGATCACCGTCTGATATCCAATAGACAAGACCTAGTGCAATAACAATAAACAGCAACTCTGAAAATAAGTATTTAACAAAATTTAGTTGGATACGGTTATCCATGACACTCTCTCAATGATGACCCTAAAGGCAGCTCCATTTCAACGAGCCCTTTCACTTCAGACAACTGAGTAAAACCTTTTGATTGATAAAGCTTAATGGCGGGGTTCTCACTGAACACGCGCAACACTAACTGAGCCGATGCTTGATTGTTCGCATGTTCAATAGCCAAATCGAGACACTTAGAGCCAAAACCTTGACCTTGACAGTCAGCTAATATCTGCAAGTCCCTAAGAAACGTTGTACCACTAGCGTAACTGAAGCGAACAACACCAATACGGCGATCCCCCACATAAATTTCATAGTTATCCAGCTCATCCCAGCTGCGTAAAAACTGGCTATGACCCCAAGCGATTCCACGAGCTTGATAGTAACTCGCCATATTCGTTTTGGTGATCGATTCAGCGAACTTAGGCTCTGAACCTTTGACCAACCTTACTTCCATATTGTGTCCTTTTTTTCCTAGGCTAAACATTGAGTAATATGTAATTAAAGCACCAAGAGTATTGCATCATGTTTGAGCCATTCTTATCACTCTGCTCCCTTGTTTAATGCCTTCTCTAACCACATTGAACTGATGTATTGGCCGTTTTTCTTCGCGTATTCATTGAGCACTCCTACTTCTCGAAATCCAAAACGTTTATGCAGTGCTATTGAAGCCTCATTAGGCAAAGCAACACCTGAGACTACGCGGTGAACATCATAATCACTAATCGATGCAAATAGCTGAGAATAAAGCTTAGAGCCTAAACCTTTACCTTGAGCTTCTGCCGCAAGATAAATAGTGACCTCTGCCGTATCTTCAAATGCCGACATAGCCCGGTATTGCTGAGAACACGCGAAGCCTAATACCACACCACCTTCTGTCGCGACATACAGTTGATGTTTACTTTGGCTCGAAAATTGAGAAAACCACTGTTGGCGATTTTCCAACGACAACTTCTCTTCTTCAAAGCGCGCATTGGTATGTTCAATATAAAAGTTGAAGATATCGGTGATGCCTGCAATATCAGGTAATGTCCCTACTCTGATTTCCATGTAATGTCCTTTTAGTTGTCTATTTTGAATGACTAATAAACAGGCATCAATAATGACTACAGAGCTGACTCTCGCAAGGAATACCATCACGATCACCATCTATTTTCACATTTGGACAGTTTGCCAAATAAAACTTTGCTTCATCACAAGATAGCATCTCACTACAATGCGTTTTACCTTGGCAACTAAACCCCATGTTCTCATATGCGGGATTTAACTTAGGCTCCAATACCAAAAGATACAAACCTGCGCAAATAAGACCGACGAAAAGTGCAGACAAAATAATTGAAAGAGGGTTAGATTTGGATGGTTCTATACCAACTAGTTGAGCACTCGAAGCGCTGAGTTTAGAGCCACTATTCGACAATTGAAATTCAACTTCATCCCCAACTTGAGGATGACGATAACCGTCCGTAAACTTCGATATATGAACAAAAACATCGCCCTCTAATTCATCTGAGTTGATGAAGCCGAAGCCTTTCTCATCAACCCAGCGAACAATTTTTCCATTCATAGCTATTCCTTCTTCAAACCGCTTTCAACTCTTGACTCATATCACCAACATTATGCAGATTACATTATGGCAGCTCAATAAAGGGCTTAGATTTAAGTAAAAGTATCTACCCCTTTAACGCATTGCGCCAATACTGAACGGTTTTCTCCGACACCGAGCCAGTCTCGGTCGCCGCTGATACTATGAAGTCACATAACCGAGCCGCAACCTCTTCATTACCCAACAAGTACAAACTGCGAATGGCTCGCGTTAACCTTAGCTGGTTATGGTCATGATTCTTTAACCATACGTGATTAGCCGGGCTAAGTGGTAACGATGAAGATATTTCACTCCCGTTTCGCTGCATACCCCAAAACTCAAGCATCAGGTCAAGCACTTGTAGATGAGCTGTGCGGAGCGCTTCTGAATTAGCAAAAAGCACCCTATCTTCTTGAGTAACCAACGGTGCATGTTGATTAAACTTAGTCCCCTCATCTATTGGGAAGAACACTTGAATGTACTTATGGTCATGCTCCAACCAAAAATGATTGTAAGCCAATAACTGTTCTATATTTCGACCAAATTTATCCGGCGCTTCACCAGATATAAAGCGAGCAATCTCACTCATTTTAAAATCCTACTGACTATAAACCCCCACTTGTGGGCGAATGCATTATTACGCAGTAAGCCGTCAAAAGCCTAGTCCTTTACGTTGTAAGTACCGATTTGGCTTAGAACTCCACGTCCCACCCGTTAGGAATCACTTTTGAATAATTTCGACTTACTTTTCTAACAAACGACACGGGAACTCTGCGACACATTTTAGCTCTGCTGTATGTTCAGGGAATCGTTCCTGAAGAAAACACAATGCATCCGTTGGCGTTGGCGTAGCGTATGAGTTTTAGACTAAAGCCAGCAACCAGTGTGTTAATAACTGAGTACCAAAACCTGAACGACTAAAAGAGGTAGGTAAAATAAGCAGCGAAAGATTACATCTTTCAAAGAAAAACCCTTCAGAAAGCGTCCTTCGGTGCATAGAATTTCAAGCGACTTACACTAGTGAATAATGTAAGTCGCTAACATAAGAGGCTAACGCAAGCGTCTGAACACAACCTGCTGGTCGAGCTCATTCTGATAGTCCGTGTAATCAAGCCCTTGATCAAATATGTACTCAGTGACAAGAGTACGAATGCACTCAACCAATGTGCTTGCTTGCCAAGGCTTTTCAAAGTAACGGTCGATGCCTGCTGCATTAATCGCATTGATGGTATCAGTATGAGTGGCCTGCCCCGTAAGAAGAATTTTCTTTGTATTCGGAAAGCGGCTGTCATGGAACACTTCAGTGAGTAACTCCACCCCCGTTTTCCCTGGCATCACATGATCAGACACGATGACGGTAATGTGTTCGCCTTCTGCGTCAAGTTCATCAATGAGATCAAGCACTTCTTGCGCTGATTCACAATCTTCAATATTCAGCCAACTCGCCAGCGGCTCTAAATCTTGTATCACTGCGCTCAGTACTTCTCTCTGGTCATCGACACAGATTAAATTAAGCTTCTCCATGTTCACCCTCTATTGGTAACTTGATTCTAAATACCGTTTTAGAAGCATCACTTTTCACAATAATACTTCCGCCATAACCTGCCACAATCCGCTTAACTACTGATAAACCCAAGCCCAATCCAAACGATAAACCACCTTTTTTAGTGGTGAAGTTGGGCTGAAATACCTTTCTACGAGTCGCCTCGTCTATCTCAGGGCCGTTATTCGCGATCGTAACTAATATCCTTTTCTTACTTAATCTGGTTTGAATCTCTATTGCGGCATCGTCTGAATTCGACATTGCATCACAAGCATTCTTTACAATGTTGACCCAAATCTGAACGAGCTCTGTTTTCGAGCCTTTAAAAGACGGTAAATCCGCAGGGCTCAATCGCACAGACACTCTACGTAACTCACTTTGTAGCAACGATAAGGCATGGTTAATGGAGTCGTTAATATCAACCGCTTCTTCGGTGTCGATATCAACTCTGCCAAGTTGTTTAACCGATTTTACGATGCCGACGGTGTGTCTAGATGCCAAACGCAAATCATGTAAATCACAGCCCATCTGCCAAAAACGAATCGCTTCTTCTGGTTTTTTCAGCCAATGCTTTGAAATAACGTCTGTTGCAGATAAAGCATCAATTGGAATCGCCTTTGCAAGAGAGCGAGCAATGTTTTTGTCTAAACCATATTTTCTTTCAAATTGTCGCCCACGTGTTCGTGCTTCTGACGACGACGTTTTCTGACCATGCATTAACCCAAAATCGAAAAATTGACTGGCTTCTGGATGCACTTCTTCAAGCAGATCCATGATGACCGTTTCAAGTCGACCAGATTTACTATTTACGACACCAATAGCGTTGTTAAGCTCATGAGCAATCCCTGCAGCCAATTGACCCAAGGTCGTCATTTGCTCAGCAGTATGTAACTTCTCTAGCGCTTTTTGTTTCGCTATCGCTTCTTGTGTTGCGCGGCGTTGACGACGCGACAACTCATTGACAATTACAGGTGTGAACTGTGCGGTAAGAGGACCAAATTTACGTTCATCTTCTGCAGGCGTGTCTTTATCGATCCACGCTAACTGAACATCGGTTTTAGCAACAACCGTTGAAGATGCTGTCCAATTACCTGAAAAGAAGCTATGAACGCCTATAAAAGCCCCACTACCCGCGCTAAATACTCGCACTTGCGGTGTATTCGCATCGGTATAAAACCCTTCCAGTTCTCCACTAAACACATAATATAAACGAGTGTTTAACGCTGATTGTTCAATAATGGTGTTACCGGCACAGCACGTCACCCGACGTTCTGTTTGGTTAAAATAGCGCTCGATCAGTGCTTCTAGCTTTTGTTGATACACGTATCGTTATCCTATGTGACCAATTGAATGTAGCACCCACACCATAACAAAACTCAGTAGCACACCAACCACACCCAAAATAATACCGATTCTGGCCATTTGATTACTTTGCACATGACCAGTGGCATGAGCCAACGCATTCGGTGGCGTACTGATTGGCAGCGACATACCCAATGAAGCGGCAAAAGTCACAACCAGAATTAACGTTAACTCACCGCCTAGTGGCGTGAGTGAAGCCATAGACGAACCTAATGCCGCCATAATTGGCATTAACAAGTTAGCCGTTGCGGTATGAGACATAAAGTTTGCCATTACCAAACACAAGAACGCCGCTCCGAACAACACCACATAGGGTGAGTAAGCATCAAACGGAATGCTGTGTACCACGAGCCTTGCTAAGCCAGTTTTATCGAGCGCTAAACCAAGCGCAATACCACCTGATACAAGCCACAGTACGTCCCAAGAAATCTTTTTCAGGTCTTCTTTATTGATGATCCCTGTGAGTGAGAACACAGCGACAGGAATCAGAGCGACGGTATAAGAGTTCATGCCATGGCTTGAACCCATTAACCAAAGAATGATGGTCAGCGCAAAAGTGACGTACACCGCAATGGCTTTAGGCGTTTTAAGGAATTTACCTTTGATGCTTAGCTCGATTTTCTTTTGGTCAGCTTTGTACATAAAGCCTATTAAAAACCACGCTAACGCCATCATAATCACAACAAACGGCACACCAAATGCCATCCATTCACCGAACGTAATGAGGTTATCGCCAACTAAATATTTAAGTGCGATAGCGTTCGGAGGGGTACCGATCGGAGTACCAATGCCACCGATGTTAGCGGCAACCGGGATACAAAGCGCAAACGCTACACGACCGGGGTCTTTCGGACCAAACACAGCCAGTACCGGCGTTAAAATAGAGAGCATCATTGCCGTTGTTGCCGTGTTAGACATAAACATCGAAAAGATACCAGTGATCAACATTAAGCCGAGCATCACAAACTTTGGGTCTTGTCCAAATGGCTTCAACAACACGCGAGCTAAGTTTACGTCTAATCGATATTTAGTGGCGGCCATCGCTAAGAAAAAACCGCCCAAAAACAGCATGATGATTGGGCTGGCGAATGTCGCCATGATATCGCTGTATTTTAACAACTCACCAAAATGTTCCTGCCCATGCTCAAACCTTAAAAAGATCAGCCCTTTATCCGACAACATCAACAATTGCAGAACGATAATAACAACAGACGTCGCGTAGATCGGGATAGGCTCGAACACCCAGCACAATGCCGCTAATAAAAAGATCGCGATAACACGTTGTTGAATAATCGTAAGGCCTTCAAATGGGAACGCTGATAGCGGCATTACGAGGATAATGAAAGGAATTAAAATAGGGATAATGTATTTAATATAGGGGCGCATAGCACAAAAACTCTTCCTGAGATAACAACTACTTAGAAATTAGATTTAAAGTTCTAATTTAGTCCGACAACGAATTATCGACCTCTTATCACTATCTCACTATCGGCTAGATCAATGATTACGTAATCGCGATATCCCCTTTTTCGATTTTGTGCGCTACCTCTACGTTTGTATGTCATTTATTGTTGCAATTAAATTCAGGAGAGTGGTTTCTGCGTTTCTAGTCATAATCCGTTCCGGTTATTCTAGGTACTGTCAGAACAGATCAGTCGCTTAAGTCATGTCCATAAATTGAGGACCGCTTCTGAGTAACCTCTCAAATATATGAGTTAGACTTACTCGGATTGTGCGTGGTTTTGCATTTCCTTTTGCCGTAAGTTTATTTTCAAGCTCGCTTAGTAGAGCATGGAAGAAATAATAAAAAGATACCTATTCTCCCCCGAAAACAGTTCTACACAACACAACTTTCGACCGGCTAATAACATGACTATTGTTACATCTAAAAAACGTCCTACCGTTGGCATTGTGCTGCCTATGCTCAGTGGCTTCTACATGGGCGAGCTAAATGCAACCCTTAGAAGGCTTGCGAAAAACCATAAAGTCAATCTGATCTTCATCCGCTCGGGTGAGCGAAGAGATTTTAAACTTCCTATATATTTTAATCATCTCGATGCCCTTGTGGTCGTTCTCCATGCAGCGACAGTAAAGTTGATCGAAGAAGCTATAAACGCAAACATTCCAGTCATTTCTATTGGAGCAAGCTATGCGCCGCTGCCCGTTGAGCAGTATTATAGTGTGCAAAGCGATGGTGTCACTAAGCTCTATGAATGGTTACAAAGTCAAGGACACGAAGAAATCGGCTTTTGTGGCGATCTCACTGTTAATGATATCAGGTCTCGCTTCAAAGCGTATCAACGCACGGTGATTGATCATAAAGGCTCATTCAACCAACGCCATTTCTTCCGCGTGTCGAATTGTTCTCTATCTGGGGGACGAGAAGCCGCAATAGAATTTATACAGCGTAAATCCAAATGCACTGCGGTTATCTGCGCAACTGACCACAATGCTGTAGGTATGATGGAGCAACTGTCTCACAGCAATATCTCGGTACCTGACGATGTCGCCATCGTAGGCATTGATAATATTTTCGTCGGTCAACAATTCAATCCCAAGTTAACAACAGTAGACCAACAGCTTGAGCTTCTAGCGACGCAAGTATTTCACCGCGTGTTGGAACGTATTTCTGGGAAGCCTTTTAATAATGCCAATAATAGTGTCCCGCAAAAGCTCATCGTTCATCAGTCTTGCGGTAACACAAACCCAGATCTCGAACATAAAGAAGATATCAACTCAACTCGCCAAATCCTCTTAAATGTGCAAGGGCGTTCTCCCGCTGAGATATTCGAAAATTTCTATTCACAAGCACAAGGAGGTTTTGACTCAATTAGAGATGCTCAAAGCCTTTACGGAAACAATCTTGACTGGGCCTGTCTCGCTGAGTGTAATTCGGAGCAATACACTATTAGGAAATGGGTAGAAAAAGGCATGACTCAGCCAACTACCCTACCGCAACAAACAGATATTCAAGACGATATTCGCAATTTCCCATTTTTCGAACGCTATGATCATTTCGTTGCTTCCATTCTTCCTATCAACTCAGGGCAAGAAGATCACTGGAAGCTCGTCGCTGTTGTTGATTCATTGCAAGATCACCAAGATATCGGTACACAATCGGTATTCAACAATTATTTAGATATGCTCGCACTGTTCATCGAGCGCGACGAGCTTATCAATACAAGTAACAATCGTCAGAAGAACTCCCAACAGTTGTTGCAACAGCTCAAAGTAGTATCTAACAGCTCAAACGATGGTATCTGGGATTGGGACTTACTAACCAATACTCTTGTCTGGAACAGTCGGTTAACCAAAATGATTGGCTGTCAAGATACCTTTTCTGATCGTAAGTTAGGATGTGACCATCTGTTCCAATATATACACTCAGAAGACTTAGAACTTCTCGAGTCCGCCATTCATAACCACTTAAACGAAGAAGTACCGTTCAAATGTGAATTCAGGATGAAGACGCAACATCGCGGATATATCTGGGTTCATGCCAATGGCTCAGCGGTTCATAATGCAGAAGGGCAGGCTGTGCGCTTCATTGGCTCAATGACGGATGTAACTCAAGAGCGAGAAGATGCGGAAAAGATTCAACACATGGCGTATTATGATGCGCTTACTGGCATCGCTAATCGCCGGAAAATAATGGAAAGCATCGCGCAACACATTGTGAATCGACCTAACCAAAAACGCGCGGTCATGTTGATGGATCTTAACCGTTTTAAGATTATCAACGACTCTTTTGGTCATCACGTCGGTGATGCACTTCTTTGCCACGTGACCAAACATATTCAGAACGTGCTATCAAGTGAACACCTTGTCGCACGTTTGGGAGGTGACGAATTCTTGTTTTTGTGTAATGTCAGTTCCGAAGCAGACATCAACGCACTCGCCACGCAGATTTTAAATGCCGTTCAAAACCCATTGATCGTTGATGATATTGAGATTATCAGCCAAGGAAGCCTAGGCATCGCTATGTATCCTTATGATGGCGTAAGTGCCGAAGAATTAATTAAGCAGGCCGACATTGCCATGTATCAAGCTAAAAAGCTGGGAGGACAAAGCTATCTCAACTTTCAAAGGTCAATGGCAAAAGAGACGGAAAACATAATCGAAATAGAGCACCAACTCAGTCGTGCCATCGCTCAACAAGAAATAAAGGTGCACTACCAACCTCAATATTGTGGGCAAGATGAAAAGATTACTGCTGTTGAAGCACTAGCAAGATGGGGATCTCCAACATTGGGGGATGTCCCTCCTGACCAGTTTATCGAGGTTGCTGAATCAGCTGGCCTAATCAGCAAGCTTGGTGAATGTATCATTCATCGAGTTTGTAAGGATGTTGAAGGATCTGAATGGCTACAAACCATGAGCCATATTTCCATTAATATCAGTGCAAAACAGCTGATACAGCCTCACTTCGCTCAAGAAATCATTCGAACTATTCGCCAATACCAGCTTCCTTTGACGTTATTCTGTATTGAGATAACCGAGTCAGCAGCAATTGTCGATTACGAGTTATGCATAAACTCACTTAAAGAACTACACGATGTAGGAATTTCTATCTCTCTTGACGATTTTGGCACGGGATTCTCTTCTCTATCTCTACTAAAGCAACTTCCACTAAGTGAAGTAAAGATCGACCGTTCATTTATCTCTGACATAACTCAAGGGCAGACCAACTTAGACTTCGTCAACACTATGATCATGATGGGTAAAAGCTTGGGCTATCGTGTTGTAGCTGAAGGGGTGGAAACTGCTGATCATAACCAACGCCTAAACGGACTGGGGATAGATCTGCTGCAAGGTTATTACTTCAGTAAACCTCGACCATTAAGTGAACTGGAATCAGAAGTGGCTATCAAATTGACTAGAGCTTAACCGTGGCACAACGGCATTATTTAAAAGTAATGCCATTCTTATTCACGCTTTGCGTTAACTTTACTGCCTATTGGCAGGTTAACGGAATAAAAATGAGCGTAAACAGTAGATGACATAAAGGTCGTTTAGAACCACAGATAGACCTCGTTGAGATGCCTTATCTGGACTACGACAAACAGACGTACTACCCCAATCAGACAGTTATCTTCTGGCCTCGCTACCGCTGGGGCGCAGGCGGGAATGCTGTCGCATCGTTTGCACCAGTCACTATTTCGCCAACAGAGTAAGTCGTTTCTTATTGAGTTAGGGCTTAATTGCTAGGCCCTAACCCTTCATTATTGAAGCTAAGTAAAACACAAGAGGCCTACTCAGAACCTAATTACAGGGAGTAATCAAACACGATAATGTCGTCTAGCAACGGACGAAACACATCTTTCAGCGCATCATGCTCTGGGTGCGGAAGGTAATTCTGACGGCCTTGTTCATCGGCGAATGTCATTAACACTGAGTGGGTATAACCTTGATTCTTGTTTTCAGGGCTGTCATTTAGCCCCCACTCGACTGAAGTGACCCCTTCAACTTTGTTTGGCATCGCTTCGAACAACATCTTTAGTTTTTGAACCTCTGAAGCCTCAGCGTTTTCTTTAAACTTAATCAATAAAATGTGACGAATCATTCCCGTTTCTTTTCGAGTCATTCCTATCCCTTTTCGAATCGTTCGCTTGCTCGTTTGTCATGCTTAACCAACACCGAGTCGCGTTCTTAAGTTAGAGGAGAACAAAATGCCACACGTTACACAACATGCCAAGGCTAGAACGCTGGATTTTATAAAATAACCCAAATCCCAACACAAAAATGCTGCACCCAAGGGCGCAGCATTTCTCATGACAATGGTAAGCACGTTTTAACGTTAATCACGACGACCTGTAAGCTGGATCGTTTGGTCTTGATCGACGCTCTTGTGGAATTTTATTCCGCCATTAGCGGCGTCATTTCTTCCTTCAAGCACTGGCTCAGATTCAACACGCTCAGCCTTTACTTGATTACCTTCGCTTCTCGTCATATCGAGAGTACTCGCATAAGTACCGTCAGCCGCGAAAGCCGTGTTCATAGATAAAGCCATCAATCCAAGTGCGATTAACTTGTTCATACATCACCTCGTTGTATTTCTAATTCTTTGTTCGTTTGGTATCTGTGTTTTTGTTGGAGTAACTTTAACAATCGAACATGAACCATAGATGTGAGCTATGTGATGAGCTGCCGCCGCTCGCAAAAAGACGCACCTTTGAATCAGTGGTTATTCCAAATGTTGAAGTCTACCCTGAAAAACAAACAAGCGTAGTTCAGCTTTTAACGGGTTAACTACTTAAAGGCTTAACTGCCTAACTCCTCTACCATCCAAAAAAGAAAAGGCTCCCGAGGGAGCCTTTGATTATGTTTCTAGTGACTATTCGCTTATGTTTTTATTTTAAAATGCTTCTTCGAGCGTTTGTTCATTCTTTTTTTCTGTCTGTTTTTCAACGGTTTCAACCTCTTTCAAGCGCGCAGTAAAGTGTCTTAACACTGGCGGTTCATAGGTAAAGTCGAGCCCTTTCACTTTGCTTGCGTTCTCTTTCACTTTTTCGAACGCTTCAATAATGAAATCCATATGGGTTTGCGTATAAGTGGCACGTGGAATGGTTAAGCGTAATAATTCTGCAGGACATGGATGTTGCTCGCCCGTTGCAGGGTCACGACCTTGCAGTAAAGAACCAATTTCAACCGCTCTAATACCTGCCACTTTATACAGTTCACACGCCAAAGCATGCGCCGGGAATTGGCCTGCTGGAATATGAGGAAGCAGTTTACCCGCATCGACAAACGCTGCATGACCGCCTGCTTGCTGGCACACGATGCCCATCGCTTCTAAGCCATCAACAAGGTATTGAACCTGGCCAATACGGTACTCTAACCAATCTTGGCGCATGCCGTCATAAAGGCCAACCGCAAGACGCTCCATCGCGCCACCTTCTAAGCCACCATAGGTTGGGAAGCCCTCTTGCACCACACACAAGGTTCGACACTCTGTGTACACATCCATGAAAGAGTCGTCTTTAAAGCACAACAAGCCGCCCATTTGTACCATGGCATCTTTCTTGGCAGACATAGCTAAACCATCCGCGTATTTGTAAGACTCACGCGTGATCTGTTCGATTGTCCAATCCTGATAACCCGCTTCACGTTGTTGAATGAAGTAGGCATTTTCTGCGTAGCGTGCCGAGTCCATGATCACAGGAATATCGTACTTCTGAGCGATTTCATACACGGCTTTTAGATTGGCGATAGACACTGGCTGTCCACCAGCAGAGTTACAAGTAATGGTGCTCACAATGTAGGGAACATTGGCTGCGCCCGCTTCTAAGATCGCTTCTTCCAGCTTCACCACATCGAAGTTGCCTTTGAAATCCGCGTTCACTGAGGTATCGAACGCTTCTTTGGTATAAACGTTCTTCGCCACACAGCAATTCACTTGGGTGTGGCCTTGTGTTGTATCGAAGAAGTAGTTCGACAAGGCGACCATTTTGCTGCGATCGAGCCCTTTCTCCATTTCACGCTTCTTAATAAGAACCGGAATGTAGATCTGCTCTGCACCGCGTCCTTGGTGTGTTGGAATCGTCAACTCGTAACCGAAGATATCCTTAACCGCATTCGACAATGCGTAGTAACTCCGGCTACCACTGTAAGCTTCATCACCCATTAACATCGCGGCTTGCATACGCTGAGTGATAGATCCTGTTCCGCTGTCTGTCAGTAAGTCGATAAACACATCATCACTGTCGAGCAAAAATGGGTTCATGCCCGCGTCGACAATGGCTTGTTCACGATAGGCGCGAGTTGTTCTTTTTACTGGCTCTACAACACGAATACGAAACGGTTCTGGTAGATGTTTGAAGTTTTCCATAATAATACCTTTCAATACATTCCGATCAGGTCGAAATGTATTTTCTTTAGATGTCACGAGTCCTCACTATTAAATTAATAGTTCCGTATAAAGATACACAGAAAATTAACAGTGAAAATAAAAAATTAAATAATGACTTATTAATCAAACCTAAACAGAGGCTAAGATAATTAGCGAGAACGACAAAAAACGAATACCCTACACGGAATAATAAGTGCGACATTCATACGTTCAAAGGTTATCAAAGCTGCTGATAGGTAAACAAAGCTCGCTGCTTTGCTGGCGCGTGACGCCTAGAGGGTACTACTCTGAAGAAAGGTGGAACGAGAGTTGGTGATCTAAGGTATACCAAGCTAACAAGGTTAGCCAAGTTGTTGATTGCCATTTCAGATACATGTTCACAATATATCCCTACGTTGAAATCAAGATGATCCGAAATTTAAATATAGTGTAATTGTTTTATAAATACAGCTTAGAAAAGTATAAATGTGATCAACATTTAGAATGATAATTAAATATGATAGCATGTTATATAAACTGTGAATCACAGCCGTTTATATACTATTAAACTAGTTCAGCGAGTTACTTAATAATATCAAATCTCTTTTAAACTCAATGCTTCCTCGAATAAGGGGCGAAGATGGCTGTTTTCTAAAAAGCTATCTTCTAGGAATCTACTGAGCTAAAAAGATAAGCTCTGATGAGGCTCAAACCTCACCAGAACCGTATTCGCAGTGAATAACTTACTTCTTCTTCACGACTTGCTTGATGGCCATTTCAGCCAGTTTTGGCGTCGCTGCTTTCAATGCACTGGGGGCAACCTTCTTACCCGCCTTGACCGCTTTATTCAGTTGGCCTTTAACCGACGTCCCTCTTTTCATGGCTTCTAAACGTTGGCGATTTCTCTGAACGTTATTTGCGTCAGCGATACGCTCGATCAACGTCTGCCTTAAAGTATCTAAACCAAACTGTACCTTTTCTGGCGCAATCGCCAGCGGTAACACGATATCGGTTTGCAGCAATATATGATTGTATTCGAGCGCTTGAGCAATGATCTTCGCTTTGGTCGATGTTGGATTCTCTAAGTCATACGGTGGCTGCCAATCGTCTACAGGCTTTAATCTGTCTACCTGATTCACAACCGACACCACAATCGGTTTCTTGCGTGAGATGTTCTTCGGATCGTCATAGAAAGCATCAAATCTATCTTTCAATTGCTTATCCAAATCACGCGCAGACTGATTGGCTTTCAATACCCATAGCACTACATCGGCTTGGGTCATCTCTTTCAGCATTAAGGCTTCGGTTTTAGAGTTGCCATCAAGCCCTTGAAGATCAACAACTCGAACATCATTGTCGTCGACAAACGCGTTATACACCGTTGAAGTGTCGGTTGATGGCAGCACATCCACTTCTGCAACCAACTCTTGCTTGAGTGCATTGATAAGTGAAGATTTACCCGAACTGGTTTGTCCCACCAGCACGATTCGCACAGGCTCTAGCTCTGGAGCAAAGCGTTGTTCGTCGAGTTCAGAAACATCAGACACTTTAAGTGCTTCATCTTCAATGCTGAAACGTCCGCTATAGAGGTCAATCGCGACCGCCGCGACTTCATCTAATAAGGCTTGTTTGGCGGCGTATTGCATGTCATCAACCACACCTCTTGTCATTGAAGATGTCGCTTGCTCTCTACCTAAATCAGAAACAACTTTTAGCGGGTTTAAATAGAGGTTTTTGAGGTGATTCCCCCAAATAGCGGCCTTAACGATCTTCTGTCCTAGCTCACCGTATTTATCGTAGGCTTCGTAGCCCGCTTTGATGTAAGAAACCTTGAGATACTCAATGCCGGGGATATGCTCTCGCACTACCAATTTGTAGCGTCGGCTGACCTCTTCGAACAGCTTTAGCCCTTCAGGAATCGAAAAATCGAGTGATTTCTTATCAAACTTTTTCGCAACAAATTCAAGTACCTCTAAACCGGTTTGGTCTAGTTTACCCCACTCTATGTCGACCATTAATTGTTGGCGTACATGGTGTTTTGAATCATTCCAGATCGACAGCTCTTTTTGAGACCAATCAGCCGAAGCCTTAACCAATGCATCGTTGATATCAGCTTTTTTATGCTGTGATTCAGCTTCAGCAGTATCCTCGCCAAGGCCGCCACTCTCTTTATTCGAGAAAGACTCTTTATTTGAAGAGCGGCTTGAAGAACGGCTAGAAATGAATAAAGGAATGGTGAACACCAAGGTACTCACGGCAATGGCAATCGACATTTCGAGTAGATAACCGTATTTGATCGCCAAGAAGACACCAAAACCCATCATGATAATGCTTGGGAAGATCGCCGAAATCAGGGCAATGCCCCAGCGTCCGCTCGATAGCACCGCCAGTAATCGAAATAGGTTTCTAATTTTCTTCATAACCCGACGCCGCCTTTCCTTTTTTCAGAGATTCTTTGTAGATCTTCTGCATCTCTTGTTCAGACACTTCTTCACCTTTGTTCTTATGATAGAAGTAAAAACAAGCCGCGCGACCTAAACCATAAGAGGTGCCGAAACTCATTGCCGCTGCAGCCACCGCACCTACCGTTTGACCATAAACTGGAATCAGCTTTATCAACTGTCGAGTGCCCAGCTTCATTCCGTATTGCAAAGCAAAGCTGCTTCCCAGAGTGCCTATCAACTCACTAAAGACTCTCTTATTCCATTCGACCCCATATTGATTGGCCAAGCTGTGAAGCATTTTGGCTTGAATCGCAGGTACCGACACCAAACCAACACCCGGAATCAGGTCACTCGCTGCGGCACTTCCTGCAAACCAAAGCACTTCGTTTTCTACTTGATCAAAGTTGGCTTCTTCTTGCGTGGAATGTTCTTTGTCTTGCACCATCATTCCTATCACCGGAAGAATACTGCTCAGCTTTTCTAACAAGATGTCATAGTTGTAAACCGCTTCGCTGTTAGACATAGCGTTGTCATCCGTTTCGAAATCGACCGCTACCGATTCAAACTCTTTACCCCAAGCCTTCTCTACTTGGTTGCTGTTGAACTGAATTTGCCTTGCTCGATCTGGTTCACTGGAAGACAACACCGCCGTATGAAGCAGCAACAAGTTTTTAATCTTCTTCTGTTTCTTAATCTGTTTTAGAGCCGTAAGCACAGCGGATTGTTCAGGTTCGTCGGCTTTCATTACAACGACTAACGCATTACCTGCCTGACCAATCTCTTCCAAATCCTCTTTCGCATCGTAATTCGCTTCGCTGAGTCCTCTGGTATCAAGAAACCTCATCACGGGTTTGTCTTGCGGAAACTCATACGACATCGCCGTCATGGTACAAGGCGCAAAACCATTGCCCACTTCTACAGAAGAGTCGCCCGTGACCGCTTGAATAAACGATGACTTGCCCGCCCCCGTTTTGCCCAACAGCCACAATGTAGGAAGATGCTTGCGCTGATATTCATGAGCCTGAGTCAAGTCTGGGTTCTTGCTCGGATTAATGAAGTCTTTTATTTGATCAAACATGTTTAGAGTAACGCTCACTTGATGTTGAGATTCGAGTTGATGACAAAGCAATACTGACTTATATAATCACAAATCATATTAAACTTATGTTTGTTCAGTCGCACAGGTTTACAATGCCTAAACGCTTGTTTTTATTTGCGCGCTCATTTTTATAGACGCTTTTTTATACGTGCGGGTATCATCGTATTAATTCAGGTACCTAACGAACATCAACAAACACAGAGAGCTCAAAGAGAAGTATGAAACAAATTTATTTAGCTGGCGGTTGCTTGTGGGGTGTACAAGAATTTATTAAGTACGTTCCTGGTGTTATCAGCACAGAAGCAGGCCGTGCCAATGGAAGCGCCCAGCCAACAGAAAACAAGACGGCTCAAAGCGACAGCACACAAAATGATTACGATGGCTACGCAGAGTGCGTACAAATAGAGTTTGATCCAAGCATCACGTCAGTAACGATTCTGATGGAACAATTGTTTGAGATTATCGACCCTTACAGCGTGAATAAACAAGGTGTCGATGTCGGAGAGAAATACCGCACAGGCGTTTACAGCACTAATGCAGAACACTTAACCGAAGCTAAGCACTATATTTCTTCAAGAGATGATGCCGACCGTATCGCTGTTGAGGTGTTGCCGTTGACCAATTATGTTGCCAGCGACGACATCCACCAGCATCACTTAAGTCACTTCCCTGAAGATCACCACTTATGTCATATCCCTTGGGATCTACTGCATAAGTATAAATCACAGTAGTCTCGACGTAAGATTGAAATGGTCACGACCTAAGATCGAGAAAGCCTCAACAGACATTATCCGTTGAGGCTTTTAAGTGTTATGGTCAGGACTGCTATCGTGAATTGATTTGATAGCTTAAACCATTAGCCATTAGCCATTAGCCATTAACTAATAAATTACTTAGTCGTATTCTCAAGCACGTAGTCTGGACCCGCTGTTTCAGCCGTCACGACCGCAAGTTTAGACACGTCTGCGCCTTCACCTTGATAAGCGTTCATGCCGTTTTCTACAACAACTTTTGGTAGCTCAACCGAGTAGCCTTCGATCAGTTCAGAATCCGTCACTTGACCCACGTAAGTTTCGTCTGTGTAAGTTGCGCCAACTAATGGGAAGTCTTGCGTTGCACGTACACTTACAAACTCAGGTGACTGCGAGTTATCAACCACGTTGTGTTTAAACGCCACATCAACGCCCGCATAAATGCCTTCCACTTCTGCGTTGTCAAACAAACTTACACGGTGGCTTTGGTTGCCGTAAACAATGCCCCACTCAGTATCGACTAGAGAGTTGTTCTCAATGGTGATGTTTTTCGGTGTCCACTGCTTGTTAAGCTCTTTGCCTTTCACCGATTGATCTAGCTGCTCACCATTCGCTACGTCGATGATGCCTGTGTTAATAACAATGCCGCCACGTAGGTCAGCGTTGCCTTCAATCAAGCCATCGCGGCCTCGAGTGTTTGCAATGTAGTTGTTACGAATCACATGATCTTCATCGTAGATACGGACGCCGCCGGTTAGGCGCTTTCCATTGCCAAGAATCATGTTGTTCTCAACCGTGTTGCCTTTTCCGTGACGCAGTGAAATAAGCGCGGTGCTTTGGAAAATAGTATTACCTGAGATCGTGTTGTCGCCCGACTTAATCGAGATAAGCTCACGCTCACCATCCATATCGATCATCAGGTTGTTCACGAACTTAGAACTTGAATCCCACTGTGAAGCTTTAGAATCACCAATACGGATCGCTTCCCAGCTGTTGCCGTTGTAACGAATCGCTTCTTTGATATCGAATTCATTGAATTGGTTAGGCTTTTGATCCATGAAGATATTATTTGCGATCAGGTGGTTGTCGGCTGTGTCATCTTTTTGTACACCGATCAAAGTGCCGCGTTTTTGCTTACCTTCGAAACGGTTGTTGATGACTTTGCCATCTTTACCCCATAGAGAAACCCATAGGTACTTTGGATACTCAGAACGACGCTCGTCTGGCTCGTACGTGTAATCATGGTTGAAGTAGTAGAATGTTGAGTTTTGCAGCGTGTTGCCATTACCCATCATACGTACTGCACCAAAGCGTTCGTTAGGACCGCCCTCAGTAAATACCAAGCCATCAAGCGTGATGTCATCGCCTTTCAGTTCAAACTGAATCAAACCAGTGATCCACGCAGAGCCTGCTTGCTCAGCCTTGATAGTGATGTCATTCGCCGTGATCGTCACTTGACCTAAGTTCGCGTATTTACCGGCAGGGATAACCACTTCGTCGCCATCTTTTAGGTTTTCAAATTGTGCTTTAAGCGCAGCCACTTGCTCTTCCGAAGCAACGGCTAAAGTGTCGCCATCTACCTCTGTTAAGCGGTCACTGCTCAATAGGTAACTACGGTCAATTTCGCTAACAGCAGGCGTAGCTTGTTCAGCGACACTGACTACGGGTGCTGTTTTTTCTTGTGTTGTACAGCCTGTTGCAAAAGCGAGTGTGAACGCGCTAATAATGCTTACCGATAATAGTTTTTTGTTCATCGTACATCTCACATTAAAGTTTGGATTATAAAAATGACGACCACCCGTTCAGGTGGCCGTGATGTTATTTAGGATGCGTATTAAATTAGCCTTCGGCTGGAGTCACTTCGTCTTGTTGCTCGACTTTGTCATCGACTGCTTTAACAAGTAACAGACCAACAGAGAACACAATCAAGCCACACAGAACGAATACCATGCGTCCCCACATTGGGTTTGGCAGTACGAACATAGTCATTACGCCCACACCCGCTACCGCGATAAGTGAACCCAACATACGACGTTGCTTGTTATCCAGTTTCTTCTGTTCATTACTTTCAGCAACTAGTGGCGTCGCTAGGTTGTTGAAGAACTTGTCTACGTCTTTCTCACGGTGCTCAGCAAGAGGCTTGTAGAACAGTGTTGAAAGAACAAAGAAGCCAGCAGTAAATATGATGTGACCGATAAGGCCGATAGCCACTTTCAGGTCAGCCCACTCACGGCCAGTTAGTTCATTTAGACCGAACCAGTTTTGAATCATGTCCGCAGTGATAACGAAACCAACGAAGTAAGAAACCACACCACCTACAACTAGCGTGCCCCAACCTGCCCAATCCGGTGTTTTACGGATGAAGAAGCCACAGAATGCTGGAATTGTCATTGGGAAGCCGATCAATGCGCCCACGTACATCATGGTGTCGAAAAGGCTCAGACCTTTAAGAGAGTTGATGAACAGAGCAACCAAGATGATCGCGATACCGAAGAAGGTAGACGTTAGTTTAGAAACAACCATTAGCTCTTTCTCTGTCGCTTTAGGACGAAGAATCGGCTCGTAGAAGTTCTTAACGAAGATACCTGAGTTACGGTTTAGACCTGAGTCCATTGAAGACATTGTTGCTGCGAACATAGCGGCAATCAGAAGGCCAACCATACCTGCAGGCATGTATTCTTGAACGAAGTAAAGGTAAGCGAAGTCAGCGGCTTTGCTGCCAGCTTCTGGGTAAGCTGCTGCTAAATCAACACCTTGACCTGCCATGAACCAAGAAGGCATGAACCAGATGATTGGACCAAGCGTCATTAGTACACAAGCAAGTAGAGCTGCTTTACGTGCGTTATTTGAATCTTTCGCAGCAAGGTAGCGGTAAGAGTTAAGCATGTTGTTGGTGATGCTGAACTGCTTTAAGAAGATGAACACAGCCCAGATGCTGAAGATGCTCATGTAGTTCAGGTTATCACCCGTAATGAATGAATCTGTTGGGAAGTCGTTAACGATCTGCGTAACGCCGCCACCGTGGTAAATCGCAACCACAGCACACGTCACCGTTACCGCCATGATGATAACCATCTGCATAAAGTCAGATGCGATTACCGCCCAAGAGCCGCCTGTTACTGACATTACTAGTACAACCAGACCCGTTAGGACAATCGTCGTTGTCATATCAAAGCCGAAGATACCCGATGCGATGATTGCTAGACCATTCAACCAAATACCTGCAGAGATAACGCTGTTTGGCATACCAGACCAAGTAAATACTTGCTCATTCACCTTACCAAAACGCATACGAATCGCTTCAATTACCGTCACAACACGCAGTTGACGGAACTTCGGAGCGAAGTAAAGGTAGTTCATTAGGTAACCGAATGCGTTCGCGATGAAGATAATCGCTACGGCAAAGCCATCGGTAAAGGCTTTACCTGCTGCACCAGTAAATGTCCAAGCACTGAACTGGGTCATAAATGCGGTTGCACCTACCATCCACCACAGCATATTACCTCCCCCACGGAAGTAATCACTTGTCGTACTTGTAAACGTTCGAAACATCCACCCTATCGCAATTAAGAATAGGAAGTAGATGCCAACTATCAGGGTATTGAGTTCCATCGTTAGACCTTTTATTTATGTTTTTTTGTTGAGGTCACTATAAATAAATGGCAAGTATATTTGTACTACAATAATCCAAATGCGTGACAATGATCTTACAGTCTGACACTCAATTAATCATACAAGTGATCGAGTTCAAAGTTGCACCACCTAGGAGCGCAATTCCTCAAGTCAGTGCAGTTATCCGCACTAAATTTCGACAAAAACCCCGAAAAACATGAACAAAGTCTCTAAAAATCGAAGATTCATCGTTAAAAACTATTATTCTTGACGATCAAAGCTTAAAGAAGAGCAGCAAAAATATCGTTAGATATAATTTATAAAAATGAATTAAACCAATATATTTGTAGTACAAATAAGATCGATAATTTGCTTTTAAAAGTTCCCTATATTAGGCAGCCAATAATGAAAACTTGAAAACCACTATTAGATACTGACAGGGATACACGGAAGTGAAATGCTTTTAACACACCCGTTACACTTTCCCCGTCCAATAAAAAGGTGTCATTATGAAGAAATACGTTCCAATCTTAATTGCTCTTAGTACGGTATCTTCTATGAGCTATGCAGCAACACCGCGTGAAGATGCTGTTGACTACTTACAGATGCGTAAAGGCGTGGCTTACCAAGTAAACCATTCAAAACCTTTCACTGGTCAATTTGAAGAGAAGTTCGATAACGGCCAAGTCGCGACCCAAGCTCAGTTTGCCGATGGCTTAGAACTTGGGCTAGAAACTAACTGGTATCCGAATGGCCAAGTCGCTTCTAAAGTGAATTACGTAAAAGGTGAACTGCAAGGCAAAGCTGAAACCTGGTATCCAAACGGACAGAAAAAAGCAGAACTCAATTATAAAGACAATGAACTATCAGGCACCGCCTCTCGCTGGTATCCCAATGGGGAGCAAAGCTTGACAGCTGAATACAGCGACGGACAAAAAGATGGATTGGTAACGGACTACTACCCGAACGGTAATAAGGCCAGCCAAGCGAAGTTTGATGAAGGTGAAGTCGCGAACGGAAAACTTACTCGCTGGAATACTAACGGTGACAAAGTTGAAGAACTGACCTTTAAAGATCACAAAGTCACCTCTAAACAGGTGTGGATGCCTACAGAAAGCTAAGCCTCAAGAACAGCTCTCACGGAGCTCTTTGATATAACTAAACGCCTGCTGTTAAAGTTTGCAGCTACACGTCTGCAACTAAGAGACAAGAGAAGAGAAGAGAAGGGAAACGAACATTCATGTGATTAAGCGTGAATGTTCGTGGCTTTGATGCTGTAACAGACTCACTTGAGCGTGTTGTCATCAACCTAAAAGCCTATTCTTAAGCCGCGGTTTACACGCTTATTGAGCCGCACACGACTCTCTACTCAAATTTCAAATAAAAAACGCTCATGTTGCCTGTATCAACATGAGCGCAAGGGTAGATCTTCGACTACCATCTCCTACCTTTCTAGATGAAAGCAGAAGTTATAATTAGAATAGTTGGGAGCAATAATCAAAATGCTTTCGCAAGCACTTCAACGATTTCTTCTTTGTCGCTGATGAGAACAACGGGTAACGATTCGAACCCAGTTCATTCCTATCAAGTTCATACTTATATAGCAGGCTATGTCACTACCTTGCCTACTACATTTCAAACCTTCTCTGATTGAGCTTTAAATCACCTCAAGTAAATGTCTCATGTTCTTAAAGCGGTGGATTTAATCCATTTAGCTTCAAGACCACTCTTACTTATTCGGCTTCACACCGTCTGTTCATGCAATCAACACAGCAAAGTTATGTGTTGCTAAAGAAAGTTAGTAAATAATAATGTATTACAAATAAAAATGATATCTAAAGGTTCAATTTTTTGCTGTAGCGCACATTTATTGATGAACAAAACTCTTCAAAACCATTATCAACAGCCAAACAAATCACTAAAAAACATCAACTTAACGAAACAACTCGATTTTGTAACCCTTTGTAAATAGTGGTTTTGTCCTAACAACACGATCAAGTTCACAGATCATCACGCCTCGGATCGCTACCATATTTGTATTATTTAAATGCAAAATAAATTTGAAATAACCAAGAAATAATTTCAAAAACAAAATGCATTTAAGACAAGAACTACTCTATTTGGCTTGTAATTATGGCCAATACTCAACCTATAAATATGGAATTAATACCATGAATAAAACTAAAATCGTGATTGCTGTGGCATCTGTACTCGCTGCTGGCTCTGTATCTGCTGCGTCTTTCGATATGAGACACGAATACAAGAGTCATACAGATCAACACGCTACTCGTGTAAAACTTGGCGATAGCATTGGCAACTTCCTTGTAGATATCGAAGCGAAATTCAAGGGAGAAGACGGTAAATTCATGGAAGATTTGAAGAACAATGGTTGGGAGCTTGGTCTAAACTACCGTCATGTACTAAACGATAACTGGACAATGACTTACGGTATGCCAATTGAAGGTCGTGAATCTGGCGTTACATACAAGCCTCAAGTTCGTGCAACATACAAAGTGGATAGCGTTGATGGTCTAAGCCTAAGTGCTCGTTACCGTTACGATATGAGACAGAACACTAGCAGCTCAGAGTATCAATTCGATGACAATGGTGATGTTATTGTTGATAGTGACGGTGTTCCAATCACGGTTGATAAAAACGTTTCTAATCAACGTCGTCACCGTCTAACGGCAAACGTTAACTACTCAATGGAAAACTGGCGCTTTGGTCTAGAAGGTAACTACTACAAAGCGGATGGCTATGACATCTACGACAACGACGATACCAACTACGAGTTGAACGCAAGCATTCGCCATATTATGGGTCAATGGGCACCATATGTAGAGTTTGGTGATGTGAGCACTTCATCAACTAAAGCGACTCGTGAACTGCGTAGCCGTGTTGGTCTAACTTACAGCTTCTAATCGATAGCTACATGAATAATCTAAGATAATTACTGTCCTAATTTTCTAAGACCTAAACAAAAGCCAGCTTAATCGCTGGCTTTTTTTCCTTTAAAATCAGTAAAATAAGAGCCGCGCACTTGCAGATCTTTTTCCTAGTGACTAATCCGATAGAGAAAGGCAACGGTCACATTATCGTTAGGCACAACTCGCTTCTGCTGAGCCAAAAACAATTCCGCTGTCGAAACGGCATCGGCTAATGCATTGTGGCTGTTGTACTCAGGAAGCCCGTACCTTTCGCGAGTCCCTGCCAAGGTTAAATCGACTTCTTCATGATTGCTGATCGCTTTCTCCATGCTTTTCTCAATACACAAGGTATCAAGCCAAAGCAGAGGAATCGCTCTTAAACCGTAGCAGCGAAGAAGGTATTGGCTAATGAACTTCTCTTCGACTACACACGCGTGCGCGACGATAATCTTGCCTTTCGCTGCTTCGAAGAAAGCGAGCATCGCATCATGAATAGATGCGCCCTCTTCCAGCATCTGTGGTGTGATGTGGTTAATCACCGCAGTTTCAGCGTTAATCTGAGAATCATTGTTCAGGTAGATATGCTTGGCAGAAGCCAAATCGATTCGTCCTTTCACCACATCGACCCATCCCATAGACAAGATAAGATCTTGTTCGCTGTCTAAGCCTGTGGTTTCGAGATCCAACACGATATAGTCGCTGTCTTTGGCCAAATCCGTCATTTCAGGACAAGGCTGTTCTACCAGATCATGTAACGCTTCTGGCAGCTTAACCGTACCCAAATATTGCTTACGCTTGCGTTTAATTCGTTCAAGCGGGTGAAAATAGTTTAGCATTCGTTTTAAACATTTATTAGTTGAACATAGCTTCATTAACGTGCTCCGAAACGAATTTTCGCCGCTTCTTGAAGGTCAGCAATGATCCTAAAGGCATCTTTCAAGTGTTTACGCTCAAAGCTACCAAAGCTATCTGGGTTGATGTTGTTGTCAGGCACATCCCCGTTCTTCAGCGCTTCAAGTTGATGGCCAAAACGGAAAGAGAGAATGAACTGGTAAGCACCCAGAATGTTCTTGAATGCATCGTCGCTCAGCATGCCTTTTTCATTGGCAGCAGCGAAACGTTCGTCAGTCGCCGACAAATCGCACTCCACAGCAAGGCCATAAATACGCGCTAAGTCGATAATCAAGTTGATCGCGTACTTCTTCACGTTCAACGTTTTCTTATTCTCACCTGACTTCTCTAGCACTAAGCTATTGAAGATGCCAAGTGGCGGGTTGGTATTGACCGCGTCTTTCACTAGCGTGCTTAAAAACTCACGGTTACCGCGAATATTGCTATGCAGCTCATCGCGCAGAATACCTTCAAACTCACTGTTGCCGTAGATAGTACGAATTTCTAGGAACACACTGATATTAAGCAAGCGTTCGTACTCTGGGTTAGCCACCCACTTCTTGTAGTAGTGCTTCCATACACTGAGTGGCTGACACCATTTTGGCGTCGCAGCCATGAATTTACCTGGACATAATGGGTAGTGACAGCTTGCTAAGCCGTTGGTCACCATCATCGCTAAGTGTTTGAAGTAAATACGGTCACTGTCGGTTGCATCGTCAGCAAGAACAATCGCGCTGTCTTGGTCCGACAACATGTGCACTTCATTACGTGCGTGCGATCCGGCTACGATCCAAGAGAAATCACACGGTGGTGGGCCTAACTTATCAATCGCTATTTGAATCAATCGACGGGTGTAGGCGTCCATAATCATGGTCATTACCTTGCCGACGGTTTCAGGCGCCACTTTACCTTCCACCAGCGCTTCAAAAATAGCTTGTCGCTCTGAGGTGAACGAAGACATGGTTTTCACGCTGCCCGCGTATTTGATTTTCTCGATCAAGAATATCGCTTGAACACGGTGGTTTTGAACCAAATGAGACGTAGTAAGAAGACCAACGACCTTATTCTCTTTCACAACGGGCAAGTTACGGATATTAAATTGCATCATGATAGAGGCCGCATGCAGCACCAGATCATCCGGTTTTACAGTAAGTGGAGAGTGCGTCATTACCTCTGAGATCAGGCTATCAGTACTCACGCCGTGGGCAATCACTCGCTTAGTCATGTCTCGGTCGGTGATCAAACCAACAATGGTTTCACCTTCATAGATCACGGCACACGGTGAGCGTTGATGAAGCATTTCAACCGCAACCGACTGGATGGTTTGCTCAGACTTAACAATTGCCACCTGCCCGCTTGCCACTTCCTCAACTTTACGAATGAACAGGCCTTTCTCTTTATTCGACCAGACCACATCCAGTGCCGACTTCAAGCGAACCTGCGCCTGTGAAGCAAAGTGTTCTGCGCAACTTGGAAAGGCTTTGAAAAGCGTTTGAAGTGCCGAGTGTGGAATCACATAAAGTAAGGTGTTTTCGATTGCGACAGCTCTATAGCCTTTTTCGTCGTTGACTTCAGAATCTAAGAACGTAAAGCCAAACAAATCTTCACTGCCTAGACGGGCACGAAGCACACCATCCGATTTTCGTTGCTCCATAGAGCCCGTTCGAATGATATAGAGCGATTTTTCCTTCCCAGACTCACACAAATCGACCACATCTCCCTTGCCGAGATAAGTAATTTGCACGTTAGAGGCAAGTTCGCGAAGTGCTTGTTTAGGGATCTTATCGAATGGGTCGATTTGACCTATGAATTGAAGAATATTTGGCAGTAGAGACTGGGGCATAATCACACTCACAATAATTTAATTAGTATTATTATATAACTTAAAATACTGGTTACTAGTGCTTTTAACGAAACAGCAAATAATAGATTAAATATTGGACACCAGTCAGGTTTTCATCAAATTTGGATGCAAAAAAAGCACGTATCAAACGTGCTTTTTAGAGGTCACTGCTGAAATTAGCTTTTGAATAACCGTAATTTTAACTTTGACTACCCTAGTTTTACGAGAATGCCCTCTCGTCGATAATGCAAAACGATCAAAGCTAAAATAACAGTGAAAACAATTAACTAGCGGCTGGTAATCTGTGGTTTGTTTCTAACAGGTGACTTGCTGACGCGTGGCGTGCTTTGTCACTATTACCTGCCATGATTGCTTCATAAATCTGGCGGTGTTCGTTAATACAAGTACTTCCCTCTTCAGAAGAGTGAGAAATAAAGTTAACAAACATGGTCGTTAAGATGTTACCAAATGGAAGATAGAAGTCGTTACCTGTTGCATTGAAGATCAGGCTATGGAACTTCATGTCGATATCTAGCCAACGCTCTTGATCAAGCGTTTCTTCGCTAGAAATTTCTACCATTTGTTGGAAAATACCAGACAGCTCAATGCGTTGTTCTGCACTCGCGAACTGAGCAGCTAAAGCACACGCTTCTGGTTCAATCGCGCGGCGTAAACCCAAAAACTGATGACAGAATTGGTCTGTATCGGCCAAACCGTCCATCCATTCGATCAATTGTGGATCTAAGAAGTTCCAGAATGCACGGTCAACAACGCGAGTACCGATCTTAGGACGAGATTCTAATAGGCCTTTTGAAGTCAGAAGCTTAACCGCTTCTCTTAATGCTGTTCTACTGATACCAAATTGCTCACACAGAGCCATCTCACCAGGGATAATAGAACCTTGAGGCAAATTGCCCGACAAAATACCACGGGCGATTTCACGTGCAACTTGCACATGAAGGCTTCGCTTAGAGCCTGAAATAGAATTGAAAGAGCCAGCCATGTGTCTACTTACCGATTAGATATGTATTATTTAACTCGGACTATAGCACTGATTTATATCTTCACCAACACAGCATCAGAATAACGTGAGGTCACTACCAGTAAAGGTTGGAGCAATATTTCACAAACCTGCTCATCTTTAGGTTTATAAAACCAATTCAACCTATTAATTCATACAAATAGTTCTCATTTACTATTTCAATGTATGCGTGAACTCACAAAACCACCCTTACTCTCACTATTTATGTCGGTAATAACCCGTTTTTAGATAAACACCCTTGAATATAGCAAGTGTTATTGTATGATTTATTGGCGTGAATAATCTACAATATAGGCGGCTCTGATGTTTAACGATTTAAAAGGCAAACGCATTCTAATTACTGGCTCTACTGCTGGTATGGGTTTAGCTACCGCACGTGTCTTTGCAAAATACGGCGCAAAAATCGGCATCAATAGTCGTGCTTTCAGCCCAAAAGTCGATGACGTTCTATCTGAACTTACCGCACTGGGTGGCGATGTTGCCTTTTTTCCTGCAAACCTAATGGACACATTAGAGTGCGAAAGGTTAGTCAAAGAGTTCACTGATCATTTTGGTGGCATGGACGTGTTGATTAACAACGCCGGTGGCCTTGGTGGTCGCGCCAATCTAGAAAATATCGACGATGAGTTTTATGAGCGCGTAATGAACCTTAATGTTCGCTCTGCGCTGATGACAACCAAGTTCTCTATCCCGCACTTACGCGCCTCTGCTGCTGAGTCCGGGCAAACATCTTGTGTGATTAGCACAGGATCTATCGCCGCTCGCGAAGGCGGTGGTGTTGGTGCAGGCATCTATGCCGCGTCTAAGGCTTGGTTACACGACATTCACCGCAATTGGGTGAAAGAGTTCGCGCAAGACAATATCCGTTTCAACATTGTTTCACCGGGCACTATCGACACCGCATTTCACGATGGCAAGAGCGACGATTTGAAAGCGACCATTGCTAACAACATTCCAATGGGACGCTTTGGCCATATTGATGAAGTTGCCCCTTCATTCGCTTTCTTTGCATCGCACGCTTGCAGCGGTTACATCACAGGTCAAATCCTAGATGTTAACGGCGGACAAATAACGCCCTAGTTAGCTGGTTTATATAAGCTCACTCAGCGATTTAAGTTCGCCACACTATATAAGGTTAACAGACCCGAGTAGATGAGGGAAAACCTCACACTAAATTCGACGTATACACTGACACTAAACACCAGATTCGTCTGGCTTTTAGTGTTTTCAAAGTTTCAATTTCAGGTGGTTTAAATGTCAATATTTACATTGGTGGAAGATTCAAGCCGCCGAATTCATGTTCAAGTGGCGAGACAAATTGCTCGCAAGATCTTGTCAGGCGAGTTAGAAGAAAATCAAAAGTTACCCAGCGAAATGGAGCTGTGCGAAATCTTTGGAGTGAGCAGAACTGCCCTTCGAGAATCAACTAAGCTACTTTCGGCAAAAGGTTTAATCGAGTCGAAGCCAAAAGTGGGCACTCGTATCAAACCGAGAACACAGTGGCACTTCTTGGACCCGCAATTGCTGTACTGGATCCAAGATTTAGAAGATACTAAACCCTTCTTGTCTCAATTTTTAGGCTTAAGAAAAGCGATTGACCCGGAAGCGTGTGCGCTCGCTGCAACCAATGCAACTGTAGAGCAACGCAAAGAGCTTTCGATTCTTTTCCAGAAAATGACCATCGCAGCAAATAGCTTCGATTATGAAGAGTGGACGACCAACGATCACCTGTTTCACCAAACGATTTTCTTATCGACAGGTAATCAATTTTACATTCCATTCGCGAACATTCTGTCGACTATCTTCAAGCAGTTTATCGACCACTCCGCTGAAGGCGGTCGCTTCTGTTTAGAAGAACACAAAGCGATTTACGACGCAATAATGTCTGGCGATGCCAAGCAAGCTCGAATTGCTTCTCAAGTCCTGCTAGACGATGAGAACCAAAAGCTCTCTAGGGTTGAATTAGCCATCGCATAACCGAGATTAACCAAACTGACTTGTTTTTCAAAGACACAAGTCAGTCTTGTTTTAGCACCCATTTTTTAACCATCAACTACCGTAGTGTTTTCTTCTTTAAACGCTCTACTCCGCCACCTCAGAGAAAGCTTACGGTTATACACATAAGGTGTTGTTTGTGTCTTCACAATCGTACGTAAGGAAAAATTTCTCTCTCGCCTGGCCCCTCGCCTTAAACGGTATCTTGATGCAGTCGATGTTGATGATCGACACACTGCTTGTCTCTCCTCTTGGTGAAATCCCTTTAGCTGCAATGGGGATTGCGACGACTATCGTTGCCTTTGTACTGGGAATTCAAATGGCGCTGGCAAACGGTACTCAGTTAGTATTAAGCCGCGCAGTGGGCTCTGGCATCGCCGCATCATTATCTAAAGCATTTTGGGCAGGGTTATTTATCAACCTTGGCGTAGCAACACTATTTTGGCTTCTACTTACTTTTTTCGAACAACCCTTGATTCAAGCTTTAACAGATGACGCTTCCCTTCACTTAGAAATCAGCCGCTATCTAGACATCTCGAAATACATCGTTATTTTTACCGCGTTAACGCAGGTGATCATTGCTTTATTTAATGCGCTAGGCAGAACTAAAGTCCCATTCAAAGGTTACTTAATTGAACTGCCTATCAATGCTGTACTCTCATATGTGCTGATTCATGGTTTTTCTAATTTTGAAGGGATTGGAGTACAAGGCGCTGCATTAGGCAGCATTATTGCAATAACGATCCGCTTGCTGTATTTGGTTTTGTGCGTGCATTTAAGCTCAGCGATTTCACTCAAATTAGACGCTCAGCGCTCTGAATTCTTTACCAACGTTCGCCGTCACTTTATCGAAATATTCCCTGTAGCAGCGAACGTGACCATGCTTTTGATTGGCGCAACGATATATCAATTGTTGTATTCGCAACTTAACATCAACGCTTACGTAGCGATTACTTTGGTGATGCCTTGGATCAGGGCTGTCTCTCAATTTATTACCGCTTGGGCTCACTCTTCCGCAATTACTATCAGCCAAGCGATTGGCTCTAAAAAGATGGATGACCTAGTCAAAAACGTCGATACCAGTATTGATATTGCGGTCGTCATTTCTTTTGTGTGTGCAATCTTGTTCGCAGGATTAAGTCTGGTCATTGGTGACATTTACCCGAACTTGGATGAGTCTACCTATCAAGCATTGGCCGTTATCGCCCCACTCTACATCTTCTTGCCGATTGTCCGTGGCTACAACACGGTTCATGGGAATGTATTAAGAGCCCTAGGAAAAACGACCGCAGTCTTCAAAATCAACTTTACTGGTCAATGGGTAATTTCAATTCCATTGTGTGCATTGATCATCTTTGGATTAGACGGTTCTATCTTTTGGGCATTTGCCATCCAACCATTCGAAGAAGTCGTGAAAGCTTTCCCATTCCGTCACTTGGCTCGAAAGTCTCTTAAAGAGTTTGATGCCGACAAAGCCAAAGAGTTGATGTATGACTAAACTCCGTATCGAGTTGTCGTCCTAAAATCTTCCTACGCTTTCTGAATGCAACCTTGTCTTTTGACAAGGTTGTATTGTTTTAGCTGTACCTTTCATTGGTAGGCTTCACGTACACCCTCATTGATACCAAGGTCACATTAATACCAAGTTCATCTTAAAACTCATATAAAACAAAAAGACCACTCAACATTCGGTTAAGTGGTCTTCGAAAATATTCCTTAAGGACTGCGTCTAGCTAGACTATTGGTTATGCTATGTGCTATTTACCGTTCAACTTAAGCGCAGAGAAAGTCACACTGTTGTAATCGCCATTCTTTTTATCGACAGCGAAATCGCCAGTACCGCCACAACCAGGCCCCCATACAGGGTGAGAATCGCTCACGCTACATTGGCCGTATGCGCCCGCTTTGTAGTAAAAATCATCTTCAGCATAGCCCGTTGGTGAGTCAAGTTCATCGATGCCCTTACTCAGGTCGATTTCATACTTAACGGTATCGTGACGCTCGGTTTCAAACGTTAGGTACATCATGGTGCCTTTCACTTCCACTTTGTAGCTAAACTCTTCACCAAGAGCAATACCGGCTTCACCCGGCTCTGCAGGGTTTTCCCACGTGTTACCCCACACTGGATAAGCGATATCGGCACGGTTAGGATCTTTTTTCTCTAGGTTACGTTCATAGTTCCAGAATACTGAACCCATTTCTTGGTCAGGAAACTTCTTATAGAAGATCTTTAGTGGTTCATTACCATGCCCATAACCGGTTCCAGCTTTGATTAGCTCGTTGTGTTTTTTAGCATGAATCTGACCAACCACAACAGAATGAGCTGGGTATTTTTCTGGGAACTTAGCGTTAACTGAGACGTGATTCACTTTTAATGTCGCTTCTAATGTTCCGCCCACAGCACTGTATTCACTAGCCGCTGGGTGACTCGACAGTGCCCACTGGTTTCCTTTATCAGCCGTATCGATTGAGAAATCAGCACCGCGTGGCATCTGGCGTAACTCAGAGCGTGCGTTTTTCGAGTTCTTCGTGGTAATCGCTTGGTTTTGTACTTCAAAGACGAGATTACCGTCTTTATCAAGGTGGAAGAAATCGCTGTGTGAGTAGCTCATCATTGCCACCCCTTCGATTTCGTCAACACGTCCATCTTCATTAATATCTGAAGGGATCGTTATTTTCCAATTTCGCATATCAAACTTATCAGCGGGAACTGGATAAGACACACCGTTATTTGCAAACGACACAATAGGAACTACTGATAGCAAAGCTACAGCAAGCATATTTTTTTTGAACATCCAAATTATCCTTAATAACAAACGAGTATTTGTAATCCCATTAATATTAACTAGGTGTAAGAAACCTAGTTGGTAATAACAGCTGAATCTTTAATTGAATAAACTAAATTGTAGAAGTGGGCTTCGCTTTCACCATTCTTGAATTGGTTATAAACGCCCGCTTTATAATAGCTAACCATATCTTTCCAATAACTAATGTCATGATTAACAACTGTGCTGTCGTTATGGTTTATAATTAACCTTTGGTTGCCGACATAAATATCGAACTTATCTGTACCTTTTTCAGCTATTGGACCCAGTGGCAATTTTATATAAGCCTTTTTGCATTCCGTTGATCCTTTATTCCCACTATTTGAGCTGCAATTAACGGCATTGTTTTTAATGATTGCCCAATACCAATCTGTCTTACCACTTCTGTCGGCGTCATACACCACACGAACTAAAGGATGGGGAATATACCCTTCGCCATGAGAACCTGGCTTTCCGTCGTAGTACGTCCCTTTGTTATGTACTTGCAGATACGTCATTTCATCACGTTTTTTTTCGCTGTTTTTTACCGAATCGCGAGGGTTAATGGGCATGAACTCAGCACTCAAATGATGGTACTTATTAGGCTCATCGACCTTAAAGTTGTCATTAACGCGGATCTCACTGCGATTCTTGTAACCCGCCATTTTAAAGACCAGTGCCTGAGTGGGTTCATCAACATAGAAGTGTTCAAACACAACACCATCAAAATTGCCTTTGCTCGCATAATCTTTCTTGTTGCCAGGTTTACCATCAGGATCTGACATCTGAAGTTTTGACATATTCAAAATATCTCGAAACTGACTGTAGTTGGCTGGAGCTTTCATGTCAGAAGCATAGGCTCCCAAAGAAATTGAAGCAGTTACTGCCAAACATATTACGTTTTTCATTTTTTCCGCGACCATCCATTGGACAAAAATTCTAAGCATGACACTCCCAAAACCACGGCCCATTAAAAGATAAAAGTCATTTATCTGATAGCCGAGCGCTTCCTATTGTCACACCACCCATAAAACATTTGTATTATTTTATCACATGTTTTTTGCTTTTCTCGTCAACATTGGAAAACTGAGAGGGGCGTCATTATTGAGATTAAACACAGCATTAAAAATGGGATATTCATAACGCTTTGCTATAGATAGCGACTTAAATGTTAAATTAACGACCAAAAAACCGCTAATTTTAACAAAAAAGACCATTTATTGTATGTCACATTCCAAAAATGAGTGACTCACCCCTCAATTAATAAACTAGTCAATATTTGATTTATTCGCATTGCAGCCTAGCTCACACTTTTTCATAATCTTAACATATAAGATTATTGTATGAGTTATTGGGTGGCTCACTAGGAATACCCTACCTTTACTTAACCTTAAATCTAAAAATACGAGAGTAATGATGAAAAAAATGAATATGGTTGCTATCGCAGTGGCAACAACTTTATTTGCAGGAATGGCATCAGCGACAACACTTGATTACCGCTATGAGTATCGTGCAGCGACTGATTATACAAAAACCAACGGCGATGAAGCTCATGTCGACGCTCGCCACCAGCACCGTGTAAAACTAGGTCATAGCTTCAAACTATCAGATAAGTGGAAGCACTCAACTGGCCTTGAAGTGAAATTTCATACTGACGATTCTTACTACGACGCAGATTCTGGTGAAGTTAAGTCAGCAAACAGTAGAAGCTTCTATGACGGCAATTGGTATATTTACGGTATGGAAGTAGAAAATACAGCAACTTACAAAGTCGATAACAACTGGTATCTACAAGTTGGTATGCCGATCGCTTGGGACTGGGATGAGCCGAACTACAACGGCGGTGACTGGAAGATGAAAAAAGTCACTTACAAACCTCAATTCCGTGTTGGTTATAATGCGGATATGGGATTAACGACTGCCATTCGTTACCGTCACGAGTATGCTGATTTCCGCAACCACACTCAATTTGGTGACAAAGATTCAGAGACTGGTGAGCGTTTAGAGTCAGCACAGAAATCAAAAGTCACACTAACGGGTTCTTACAAAATTCAATCTCTACCTAAACTTGGCCTTTCTTACGAAGCTAACTATGTAAAATCGCTAGATAACGTACTTCTATATAATAGTGATGATTGGGAGTGGGACGCAGGTTTAAAAGTAAACTACAAGTTTGGTTCATGGAAACCTTTTGCAGAAATCTGGTCATCTGATATCAGCTCGTCTTCTAAAGATCGTGAAGCTAAATACCGCGTTGGTGTTGCTTACTCATTCTAAATAGTCAAATTAATTAAATTAGCCCTCTCCTCTCGTAAAAATTTGGGCTATTCAAATTACTTTATTTTAAAGAATAGGATGTTCTAATAAATATTAGCTTTATCCTAAAAATATTTAACGACTACTTATTATCTATTTCTTATGTGATTTACATATGGATTTAATATCATAAAGAGAATATTTTATGCAGATTTCTAAAGTCGCTACTGCTGTCGCCCTTTCGACAGGTTTATTATTTGGTTGTAACAGTGATGGTTTACCTATTCCGACGGATGGTTCTACCGATCCTGCAACACCTACCTCAGCATTATTAAATGGTTATTGGGAATTTTCTGATACTTCAGCATTCTCAGCAGCCTATTCATCATCGAGTAGTACTGATTTACCCAACGTATATCGCTTCTCAGCAGATGGTGAGACACTTTATTACTACACTGACAATTCAGCTGACACCACACTCGGTGAATACGAACGATTTGAAACCACTTATGAAGAGACAATTGAAGATGATACTTCAGGTCAAGTTGCGTTCACGCTATTCAATAATGATGGTTCAGTAAGCACAATATCCGTAGATGGTGATTACTCCGCAGCTGACGGTGGGCTTAGTATTGGCGGCAACATTCCTATTTCAGGTACCGACCACAGCGAAAATAATGAAGTTACGAGTTCTGCAGACACAGCAGATGAAGCTTCAGGGGTTAATAATGCCGCTCAAATTTTAGATACGTTAACCGATGATACTGGTGAGTTGAGACTGAAGATCTTAAACACGAGCTCTACGGTCGGCAAAACGATTTCTTCAGGTAAGTTAACTGTTGATCTAACCTACCAACTTAATCCAGATAGCACTCAAATTGATGAAGGTCAGAACAACTCTTATATTTCGCTTTATTCAACCAATGATGAGAACGATAAAGTAAGCAACGCTTATCATCACGGTGACATAGCGATTGGTGACGGTATTATTCAATTCCGCGACGCTTCTGGTTCACTAACTGCGACTGGCGGTACCTTTGATGCAAACAACACGTTTGATGCAACTGTCGAGGTGGTTTGGACGCCAACGTCACATACCTTTACCATCAATGGTGAAACCTATACTGGAGCGGTCTCATCAAATAGTTCAGGTGAAGTTCAAGTTATTGCCCTTCGTCTAGGTACAAACAGTGGCGTAACGCCATATGAACTGATTGCCGACAACCTAAAAGTATACTCACTTAATGAGTCTACTGGAGAGTATGTTGAAGAGTTCAAAGACACTTTCAATGACTACTCCGTTGGATATGACTTAAACAACAACCCGTATAACAGTAGCACTTCTGAAGCTACGGTTATTAGTTTGACTGGAGAGGCTCCTGTCGATCCAGAAAACCCAGAGCCGCCAGTTGGAGACTTTCCGGTTGCGTTAAATGAGTACACTTTTGATAGCTCCGATTATGCAGTAGATAGCGGCAGTGCTAAAAATGATCTAACGAGTAAGTCAGGATCTCCTTTAATCACAACGACAGCAGGCGCAGCTGGTACAGGTGCAATGCATATTGACCAAGATTCAGCTACAGGTGGTGGCTATGGTTACGTGTACTACAATGCAACTTCTGAAACTACTACTGGTGCTCAAGCAATTGAAGGGTCATTTTCTGTAGAGACAGTAATCAAAGCAGATCGTTTTGGGTACTCTTCAGACGTTTCACTTGTTGATTTCGCGGAAACAAGTGATTACTTAGGGTTTAAGCTCTACCTAGAGTCATCAGACAACTCAATCAAGTTTAAGGTGTATGGAGGCCTTGATGCAGAGGATAATGGCTTAAGTACCGAAGCGAAATCTAGTGAAGGAGACGTATACCTTGTTGAAGATAATTGGTACCACATCTTGGCGACATACAGTCACTCAGACTCGACTGCTAACTTGTATATCGATGGTACTCTTGTTCACTCGAAAAGTGTCGATTTCGATGTTGTTGAAAATACAACAGATGACAAGTTTATTCTTTTAGGTGGTTCTTCTAGTAGTGATAAGAACTTTGATGGTTCAGTTGACAATATCGCAGTTTGGAATGAAGTACTTACTGATGAACAAATCCAAGAGCGTGTAGCTCAGTTTACAGCTGAGTAGTGCCTATTTAGTTCTGCCAAAAGCCTCTAGTTTTGCTAGAGGCTTTTTTGTACCGGTCCAATGTACACGCCTAGAACCTAAACACCGATTATCTAAAATCACCTTCACTTCTAATAAGTCACCTCGCGAATTTCTATTGAGGCTTCTAGAATGTTATCGAACGTCAAAATCAGTTTCTGTTGGTAACTAAAACCACATCTGTTAATTCAATAACTTCCGCTGTTAACAAGCCGTATTCTCAACTAGTAAACTGCCCTTAGAATCCAGACATTAGATATCAGTATTAATGCGGTGGTTGGTTTAATCATACCCAAGACAACCTAAGCCTATCGTTCTCAGTAACAACAGCTTGAACCAAGGCTTACAAATGCAGTCACATAAGGCGAATAAGAAGCGCTGTTGGAGACTGAGCGAAGAGTTTCGATACATAATATAGAACTGACAACAAGGCTAACCACCAGCTCTTGAGTCGAACTATCGAAGGGCCTGCTATTTACCTTACCCAAACAACAGGCACAAAAAAGCCTCCAAACCCTGAGGTTGGAGGCTATTGCGATAACTTAAATATTAAGTGCTATTCGGTTCGATTACTTTTGGTATTGATCGTGCGATACGTCTAGCTGGTAGAAAGTCGCTTGAGAGTAATCGTCTAGGTCACCGCTGATGTTTTGGTTGTAAACACCTGCTTTGAAGTACATGTACTTGCCGCCAACGTCATAGCCGCTGTTGCTCATATCAACCACTTGTACAACATCGTCTTTGCCTTCACGCATTAGCGTTACCGTCATCGTGTTGCCTTTAACGTCAATACGGTAGCTGAACACTTCACCAAGTGCGATACCATCTTCACCTACTTCAGCCGTCATGTCTCCCACTAGAGGATAGAAGTCCTCTTTGGTCGCGTCTTGGCTTTCGTGTGCAAAGTAAACTGCGCCCGTTGGTTGGTTTGGCAATTTACGGTAGTACAAACGAATCGGCTCATCGTTTTGATCGTGAATCTGACCAATGATAAAGCGACCTACTTCATTCGCATTACCCGTTGTTGTCGCGTGGTCGATTTTCAATGTCGCTTCTAGAACGCCATCGATACCTGCCGCAGCTTCTAAATCAGATTCAGGTGCACTTGAGAATACCCAGTTGTTCTTGTTAACACCTTTCGTACTGATAGACTGGTCACCACGACGCATCATCTCACGAAGCTCAGTACGTGCGTACTTAGTGTTTTTAGAGGTACGTACACCTTTCACATAAGCCTTGAATACTAGGCCGCCATCGTCCGCTGTGTAGAAGATTTCTGGGTGCTGGTAACCGTTTGCAAGGTTCCACTCAGACACATCATCAGGCTTGCCGTTTTTGTCATGATCGAATGGCTGAGACAGGTACCAATGAGTCATGTCGAAGTTTTCGCTCGGTGCATTACCTGCAACTGGTGTTGCTGGTAGGCCTGTCGGAACAGGTAGTGCGCTGCGAGTATCACATTCAACTGACGTCTCACAAGGGTAAACCGCTGCTACGCCGAAGTTACCAGAGCGTAGATCTTTACGCGCTGCTTTACGTGCTTTTTCTGCCGCTTTCATTTCAGCGATAATAACTGCTTCTGCTGCTACCACGTCTGAAGTGATGATATGGCTAGCAGGACATGCGTTAATGCTACAGTTAACTGCGGCTAATCCTGTCACACTGTTCCAACCGTTTTTGGTGTTGCCGTGACCAACATATCTTACGTAACGTGCTTTTACCGCAGGCTCAAATTGGAAACGCTCAAGACCGATAGCTTTACCAGAACTCAGTTGGTTCTCAAGTACCGTCGTCCAGGTTTCACCATCGACACTCACTTGGATATCAAACTTAGATTGGCGCTCATTACCTTTACTGAAAGATGCTTGAACAGCGTCAAATTCTTGAACTGAACCATAATCTAGCATTGCCCACTCACCGTCACCCGCTGAAGACCAACGTGTGGTTAGATCTTGGTCAATAAGACGATCTGGGCCGTTACCATCATGGCTACTAGCGGCAACTGAAACTGGCGTCAGAAGCGCTTCACCAGTTTCTTTGTTATTTGGAAAATCAGCAGTAGGCGTGCTCGTGCTCGCACAACCAACCGCAAGTAGAATAGAAGAAGCGAGTAAAGTTTTTAGAGTAATTTGTTTCATATTTAATCCATTATTATAATACAAAGACAGCGTTCGTAAGTGAAAGCCAAATCAGCAAACACGAGCTATAAGGCGATTCACCTATCAGTATTTGCGATAACATTAAAATATTACGTAATCTTATAATACAAATAAAACACTTCATTGGATAAATGAGACTGGGAACACTTTCCGATTTTTCTATGCTTTAACTGGATCACACTTCCTATTGATAAAAGACAATATATAGAAATTTAGAATACAAAATAAGCTCGTCATCTACGGCTCTCCTCCACTGAATGTGCGAGCTATAAACTCAATAAGACGAGTTCCCAGCAATCAGAAAACGCCGATTTATCTCTCCCTAAAAACCGAAAAGACCACATTAATGTGATCTTTTAATTTAATGTAGGAACGGCTTAAATCTCGACTCAATCAATAGTGTGCCGCTCTAAGAGAACTAAAGCTGACATCGAACACCTCACCAGCATAGCCGCTATCAGGTTTAAATTGAGGGTAAATGCCCGCTTTGAAATAGAAAGCAATATCTGTCGATGTCCAATCGGAGGTTAACAACACAGTGTCGCCATCTTTGTCTGTATAATCTTGTCCCCAAGGGATTAAATGAGAAACGGTGTTGGTTCCATCTAAATCATGAGTCGCCAAGTAGATACCTTCTGGATTGGCTCGAATCGTATATCGCCACTCTTCACTTGCCGAATAAGTCCCTAACTCGACACTGAACGGGTCACAATGATCACAGTCTTGGTTGTTGCGCTCAAAATCAGAGTTCAGTATCACTCTTACTGGCTTACTCTCGCCTTCCCATAACAGTTTCACCAATGCTTGATTGATCTTCCAACCATGGATTTGTCCAAGTACCACTTTTGGATCTTGATTGTTGATGTTCGGGTAATCTTCAATTCGCAAGCTTGCGGTTAACTCGTGACTGGTAGCGTTCGTTCTAGTGTCGTCCAAATACCAACTTGTATCTTCATCGCTGGTGCTACAATCCGGTTGAACACTGCTTTGATACAACTCCCTGAGCTCAGAGCGAATATAGCTAGAGTTTTGGGTAGAGGTGCCGTATCCCATATCCGCTCTAAAGTGCATTCTTCCTTCATCAGTATTGAAGTAAGAAAGATCAATATCACTGTCGTACACATCGCTGTCATTTGAAAGAAGATCTTTACTCGATTCACAACGTTCTGGTTCTAACTCAGCAGCACTGTCACCACCGCTTCCATACCAATCATTCTTACTCGGTGGAATAGTCAGCTTCCAATCATTAATGTCCCAATCGTTTGATCCATCGATTTGAGTCGTGGTGTATCTCAACGCCTGATAGTAAGCAATCGCTTCACCATTCTCAAATTGGTTATAGATACCCGCTTTGAAGTAGCTCAATAAATGCTGCCAGTAAGCGATGTCTTGATTCACTTTTACTTCATCATTCACTTTGAGCGACAGTGTGTTCTCATAAACAGAAAGATCAAATTTGGTAAAACTGTCCAATTCCGCCTCACCTAAATCGTAGCGATTGTATGACGTGGCATAACAATCCGAAGAGTCAGCAGCGCTGCTACAATCAATGGCATTGTTTTTCATGACTGCCCAGTAGTGACCTGTGAGGCCATCTCGTTCTTGCTCCCAAACCACACGCAATAGCGGATGAGGGATATAACCCGTACCACTCTCATCAGTCCCCTTATTGTGTATCTGCAGCAACGTCACTTCATCATGGTCGGCAGGTGAACTCGCCATTGCATGCTCGATATCAGGTAAGCTTATTTCCGCATACAAGCTTCGTCTTACACCCGTTTCATTGATATCGAAGTTTTCTCCCTCACGAACCTCAGAACGCATCTTATAGTTCGCCATTTTAAAAATTAGGTTTTCCGTCTCTTCATCTGCGTAAAAGTAATTACTGATGTAACCATCGAAATCGCCATCTTTCACTTCAGAGGTTTTGTTGCCCTCTGTGCCGTTAGGATCCGATACCTGAAGGTCAGAACTGGAGAGGATGTTTTGATACTTAGCAATATCATAAGGCGCAACAACGCCATAAGACGTTCCTGGACTGGTGTTATCAGAAGGGTCATCGCTATCACTTGAGCTATTTGAACTGCTTCCACCGCAGCCATAGGTGAGTGAAGCGAGAGCGACGATGAGGGTTGGCTTATTCACATTTATCTCACTTATCCATAAGAGTAGAGTGATAAGATATATTTGTACTATTTTATGTCAATTATCTATTTATCATAATGTGAGATGCGACAAATGAGGTGATATGAGGTGGCGCTACCGAGGATTTAGAGACAAAAACAACGCAGAAAGGCCACTCTAAACTCGACAGGTTTGGAGTGGCTCTCAGGCTAAAAGCCACAATTAAAACATTGATTTTTAGTGTTTATTAATAGAAACGTTAGACTTTAAAGCTACTCATTAGCTCGCTAACGCTGCCATTCAGTGTTTTGATTTCAGCCGACTCTGTCAGTTGATCTTGGCTTAGCTTATTGAGTTCCTCAACGAAGCTTTCAATCTTATGCATGTTCTTAGCGATACTATGAATCAAGGCATTTTGCTCGACAGAAGAAGCAGAGATATCGTTGTTGAAGTGACTCACGGTTTTCATCTGTTCCGTCAGCTTCGCTAGCATGTTTACCGCTTGCACAACTTGAGCACGAGTCATCTCACAATTGCTCTTCGTTAACTCGATCGATTTAACCAAGCCATCCGATTTAGATTGCAACCCAGATAACGCCTCTTCGATTTCAGAGGTGCTGATTTGAGTTCGGTTTGCTAGCGCACGGACTTCGTCAGCCACGACAGCAAAACCTCGACCATGCTCGCCTGCTCTCGCCGCCTCAATGGATGCATTCAGCGCAAGCAAGTTGGTTTGCTCAGCAATACCACCAATCACAGACACTATCGACTGGATGCTCTGTGTTTCATTGGCCATAGAACGAATATCATCCGACGTCGTACAAACTTGCTTCTCAAGATCACTGATGTACGTTTCGGTCACAGTGTTAATTTGCTTAGTCTCGTCACTGGACACGGCCGCATCTTGCGCTGCTTCTGCCGCAAACTGTGAGTTCTTCTCGACTTCACTTGAAGCCTCGGACAATCCATTAATCGCAGAGACCACCTGAACCGTTTCATCGGTATGAACTTTCAGTACATCGCTGGTTTCCTTGCAGCCTTCTCGAATACTTAATACCTTGGTATCAAGATCTGAGTTCTTGAATTTCACGTCTTTAACCATCTCTTGCAAGCCAATGATGAACAAGTTGATGTCTTTGGCGATGTGTCCTAGGTCGTCATTACCTTTCTCTGCGAGCCTTTGGGTCAGGTCGCCATTACCTTGAGAAAGGTCGTGAACAATCTTACGCAATGACACGATTGGGCGGTAGAAACGATTCAGGAGTAAAGTCATCAATATGACCGACCCCAACACACAGGCAATAATCAGCATTCGAGCATCCGACATCACACCATTCAGCTGATCGAGCGCAAGTTCAGGATCAATACTAGAAATCATGTACCACTCTTTCTGGCTGCCAATATCGACCTTCTTAGCCATCAAGATTCGCTGATTACCATCAATCATACCTTCAATGAATTGGTCAGGTAGTTCAATAGCTTCATTGAGTTTCATTAAGGCGTCAGCAGAAGATATATTGCTCTGTGGAAGCACGTTTTCTATTGTGGATGCAATTACCATCCCTCTCTCATCCACGATGATACCTTTGGCTTCGTAGATGCTATCTAGCTGTTTGAGCTGAGTTTCCAAATCATCAAATCGAATGTCTGCCATGATGACGCGATCTTGATAGGTGTAAGTCACACCAATCATAGGTACTTGAGTACTCTTGGTGAAAAACAGATCACTAAAAGATAAACCTGATTTCAATTTCGCTTGTTGATACCAAGGACGAGTCGTTGGGTTGTATTTTTCTTTGATTCCAACACCGTTTGGGAAAGACTCTGAAGGACGAGAAGTGTAAGAACGACCATCATCAAAACCCACTACAATCTTGTCAATACCACCGAGCTTAGCGGCAAAATGCATCAGCGCTTCGTTTGGTACTTGGTATGGGGATTTCATGAACTCTTGTGCAACGGAATTGACCGTATCGATGGTGCGCTGGACGGTGCTTTCAATCTGATTAATTTCTATCGTTAACGAGTGATCAATCTCGTTATAAATCGTTTGGTTTACTTGATCCGTCGCCAAGTTAAGCGTGAACCAGTTCGTAAATGCCAAGGCACTGGAACTGACGATCGCCACCATTAAAATCAATTTTCCTTTAAACCCTAGAGACAATTTTGAATTCATAAAACTCATAATCCATATCAACCTATGTCTATTATTTTTATCCGAATGAAATGGTCATTTTTTAGATATTCGAAGATACGGGAAGCAAAACTTGTTCATGCCGTTCCATCGTCACAACCATCAATTTAATTAATATTGTATGTTTAATTTACTGCACTTTCTGTGAGCAATCTTGACATATCAAAACTGGTTAAAATCACCCTGTGACATAGGTATCATTTATGAGTTTGAACTTTTAACATGATTAGAAAGGAATAATTAACCAATTAAAAATGATCAACTTTCAGATGATTACCTCACAACTTCGCCGATAATGCCTCCACTCAAATTATTCATATTACTTTCGGTCACCTGACTAGGAAAGTGAGCCTTAGGTCACATTTTCACCAACCAACCATTCACTCAAGGCATTCAATCTTAAAATTTATTTGTAATACAATAAGCCTTAAGTTATGGTGTATTTGAATCATAACTTAAGTTCTTTCTGGATGCTTTTGTTCAGTTCAAAGTGATAATTGAAGCAGCCGCTTTAAGGTCATTGAACTCGTTTAACGTAGAAACTGTCGGGGGATCTCGTTATTCGTTTTTTCACTTTCTATTGATCATTTGTTTTTCCAGACGGCTCGTCCGAACATGCCCATACAGTCACCAGCTGTGTGGGTTTTTTTTACTTTCTTTTCAGACCCGATATACGAGCGGTGTTAAGCCATCGCCAACAATCAGTTAAGTGCACTGGTTTAAGCTTGCGAGGAAAAGTGAGTGAGTTGGTGCTAGAAGGCTTTGAATTTACAAATAGATATAGATATAGATAT
>NZ_JBFRUJ010000059.1:114502-124418 GCF_041474575.1 Vibrio sp. 10N.222.51.C5 | reverse complement strand
AAATATAAAAGTGAGATGAATAGTTGAAAATTCAGAGCAGTATTTCTATTGAATTTATAATAATTATTAAGAATATCTTAAAAAATGATATGTGACAGGTGGAGTAGTCAACTTATGTAGACTATTCTTTTATTGATTAGTTCATTAACAAAAAGCTATTTTTCTCGGAATGATATGTTGCATTGTTGCTCTTGATGAGTACAATTGCGGCTACCTGATGCGAGGTGTTGGTTAATTTGTTGTTAAACTCTGGTTTACACGGTTAATAATGTTATCGCACGTAGAGGTGCAATTATAAAAAGTAACTTCCGTTGGGGTGATGCCAATGAACGGGAATGAAAGGTGTAATTGCCGAAGTAAATTGTATATCTAAGCAATTTGCTGGGGTTGTGCTCAATAGGTACAACACTGCCATAGTCTTAATTTTAAACTATGGAGCGCTACTGTAGGGTTGGGTGAAGTGTTCACTTCCCTTTCGCTTAGTTCAACATGAGCTTGGTCAGCCGTATCAAGTTTGTCTGCAGTAGATCTCTAGCCAAATAAAAAACTGGTTTTTGAAGATCATGAATTTAATAGATTTTGCAACATCACCTTTATCTTTGCTTCCGCCCCTTGTGGCTTTGAGCCTTGCTATTGTTACCCGCCGTGTATTGGTTTCTTTGGGTGTCGGTATCATCATGGGTGCGATTCTACTTGCTGATTACTCAGTAGGTAACGCAGCTAGCTACGTGTTTACTAAAGCATCTGGTGTTTTCATCGAAGATGGTGGCATCAACACTTGGAACATGAGCATCATTGCATTCCTAATTATTCTTGGAATGACAACGGCATTATTAACACTGTCTGGCGGTACTCGCGCATTCGCGGAGTGGGCACAGTCTCGCGTTAAGAGCAAACGTGGTTCAAAACTACTTGCTGCTTTCTTAGGTGTATTCATCTTTGTTGATGACTACTTTAACAGCCTAGCGGTTGGTGCTATCTCTCGTCCTGTAACAGACCGCTTCTATGTATCTCGCGCTAAGCTTGCTTATATCCTAGATTCAACTGCTGCTCCTATGTGTGTGATCATGCCTGCTTCTAGCTGGGGTGCTTACATCATCACGATCATTGGTGGCATCTTAGTGACACACGGTGTGACAGAGTATTCTGCACTGGGTGCTTACGTTCGTCTTATCCCAATGAACTTCTACGCTGTATTCGCACTACTAATGGTGTTCGCAGTAGCATGGTTCGGTCTAGACGTTGGTAAGATGCGTGAGCATGAGATCGAAGCATCTCAAGGCCGTGGCTTTGAAGGTGACAACGATCAAAAGCAAGCTCACGATCTAAACGAAGAGTTAGATATCGAAGAGAGCGAAAACGGTTCAGTTTCTGATCTTGTTATGCCAATCGTATCGCTAATTGTAGCGACAGTGGCTGCAATGCTTTACACAGGCGGCCAAGCGCTGGCTGCTGATGGCCAAGCATTCAACCTTCTAGGCGCATTTGAAAACACGGATGTAGGTAAGTCTCTTGTTTACGGTGGTGTTATTGGCTTACTAGTAGCACTAGCGACAGTATTCAAGCAAAAGCTATCTATGACTGATATCGCAAGAACAATGTGGATCGGTGCTAGCTCTATGTTTGGCGCGATTCTGATTCTTGTGTTTGCATGGACTATCGGTTCTGTTATCGGCGACATGAAAACGGGTTCTTACCTATCGTCTCTAGTAACAGGCAGCATTGATTACCACTGGTTACCGGTTATGTTGTTCCTTCTAGCGGGCGTTATGGCGTTCTCTACAGGTACATCTTGGGGTACGTTCGGTATCATGCTACCAATCGCGGGTGATATGGCTGCAGCATCGGATATCGCACTGATTCTTCCAATGCTAAGTGCGGTTCTAGCGGGTGCAGTATTTGGTGACCACTGTTCTCCAATCTCAGATACGACGATTCTGTCTTCTACTGGTGCTCGTTGTAACCACATCGACCACGTCTCGACTCAGCTTCCATACGCGTTGTCTGTAGCGTTCGTATCGTGCATTGGTTTCATCACTCTAGGTATGACATCTTCAATTGGCATCGCATTTGGCGCAGCGTCTCTAACGTTTGTTGCTGTATGTTTTGCATTGGCTTACTTCTCTCGCTGCAAAATGGCGACGTGCAAAAGCTAAAATTGAAAGTTAATCAGTAAACTATCAGGGAGGCGTTTGCCTCCCTTTTTTGTGCCTGTTAATTTAATTTTAAGTTTCGTGAAAAAAGTTCGAATAAATGGTTGAAAAAGGATGTCAGCTTAGTTAGTGTGGAGACAAGACAGCAAACAACCTAAGAGCTGATAAGTATGCGTAAATTAGTAATGAACATTCATCACCATCATCACCCTATCTAGTCTTTCGGGGAGATTTACGTATACCCGGGAGCAAGATTACTCCCGGAGGTTAAGTCAAAAGAATTTAGATTTAAACCCTCGGGATGACAAAGTCCCCGAGGGTTTTTTAGTTTTAGCGCTTTTAAATAATCAATAAATTCAAATATTTGCACAGGGATACAGCAATGCAGACACAACGCCTAAGAATCGCAATTCAAAAGAAAGGTCGCTTAAGTAAAGAGTGCCAAGACCTACTTAAAAAATGTGGTGTTAAATTTAATATCATGGGTGAGCGCCTAGTGGTTCACTCACTAAATATGCCAATCGACTTGTTACTCGTTCGTGATGACGACATCCCAGGTCTTATCATGGATGGTGTAGTTGACCTTGGTTTCATCGGTGAAAATGAACTAGAAGAAGTTCGTCTAGATCGTGTTGCTCTTAAAGAGCCTTCAGAGTTCCGCACACTACGTCGTTTAGACTTCGGTGGTTGCCGCCTTTCAATCGCTATTAATAAAGACGAAGAATACAACGGCCCACAAGACTTAGCGGGCAAACGTATTGCGACAACCTACCCACAACTACTTAAAGCCTACATGGACGAGCAGGGTGTTGAGTTCAGCACTTGTATGCTAACAGGTTCGGTTGAAGTCGCGCCTCGCGCTGGCCTTGCAGACGCTATCGCTGATTTAGTTTCTACAGGTGCAACGCTTGAAGCGAACGGCCTAAAAGAAGCAGAAGCTATCTTCCAATCGAAAGCAACACTGATTCAACGTGTTGGCGACTTCGACGCAGACAAGACCGCACTGATTGAAAAACTACTGACTCGTATGCAGGGTGTTCAACAAGCGAAAGAGTCGAAGTACATCATGCTTCACGCGCCAACCTCTCAACTAGAGCAAATCAAAGCACTACTGCCTGGTGCTGAAGATCCAACGGTTCTTCCTCTATCTACAGACAAAGACAAAGTTGCCGTGCACCTAGTAAGTACAGAGAACTTGTTCTGGGAAACAATGGAACAGCTGAAAGAGTTGGGTGCAAGCTCGATTCTAGTATTACCAATCGAAAAAATGATGGGGTAGTGACGATGAGAACCGTTGTTTGGCAATCTTTAAGTGAATCACAGCAAGACTCGGTATTAGAGCGTCCAGCTATTACTGAAGGTGCAAACATCACAGCGACTGTTTCTGATGTTATTGCAAAAGTACGAAATGAAGGCGATGCCGCGCTTAAAAAGCTGACTGCAAAGTTTGATGGTGTAACTCCAGAATCTATCCGAGTCAGTTCGGGTGAGATTGAAGAGGCGTGTGCTCGTCTAACACCAGAGATGAAGCAAGCGTTAGAGCAAGCTTATAGCAACATTGCTAAGTTTCACGAAGCTCAAAAGCCGCAGCCAATTAAGGTTGAGACACAGCCTGGTGTTGTGTGTGAGCAAGTGACGCGCGCGATTAATACTGTTGGCCTTTATATTCCCGGTGGCAGTGCGCCACTACCGTCAACGGTTCTTATGTTAGGTGTTCCTGCTCAAATCGCAGGTTGTCGTAAGGTTGTGCTTTGTTCACCTCCGCCAATCGCTGATGAAATCTTGTATGTCGCTAAGCTTTGTAAGATCGACGAAGTTTATAACGTTGGTGGTGGTCAAGCGGTTGCAGCAATGGCTTACGGTACCGAGAGTGTGGCTAAAGTCGATAAGATCTTCGGCCCAGGTAATGCCTACGTTACGGAAGCAAAGCGCCAAGTGAGTAATGACTTCCGCGGAGCAGCTATTGATATGCCAGCTGGCCCATCTGAAGTGTTAGTGATTGCTGATGAAACGGCTGATGCAGACTTCATTGCAGCGGATTTGTTGAGCCAAGCGGAACACGGGCCTGACTCTCAAGTAGTATTGGTAACTCCATCTCCAGTGGTTGCAGACCAAGTAACAGAAGCGGTTCAAAAGCAACTGAAAGAACTGTCTCGTGCGAACATCGCTCAGCAAGCATTGGCTTCAAGCTTAATCATCATTGCTGAATCGATCACTCAAGCGATTGCGATTTCGAATTTCTACGGTCCTGAGCACTTGATCGTTCAAACCAAGAACCCACGTGAATTGTTGCCATTGCTAGATAATGCAGGCTCAATTTTCCTTGGTGACTGGTCTCCAGAATCTGCAGGTGACTACGCATCCGGCACAAACCACGTTCTTCCGACTTACGGTTATACCAAGACGTATTCAAGCCTAGGTTTGGCTGATTTCTCTAAGCGAATGACGGTGCAGGAGCTAACAGCCGATGGGTTGAAAGGCCTAGCGCCAACAGTAGTAACAATGGCGGAAGCCGAAGGTTTGGATGCACACAAACGCGCTGTGACTATCCGAGTTGAAAAGTTAAATAAAGCGAAATAAGGGTAGGGCATGGAAAAGTTAGCAAGAAAACAAGTTCAGGCTCTAACACCTTACTTGTCTGCAAGACGCATAGGCGGTACTGGTGATGTATGGCTAAACGCCAACGAATCTCCGTTTGATAACGAGTACAACCTGAACTTGTCTCGTCTTAACCGTTACAGCGAATGTCAGCCAAAAGAGCTGATTGATGCTTACGCTCAATACGCAGGCGTGAAATCAGAGCAAACTCTGACAACGCGTGGTGCTGACGAAGGTATTGAATTACTGATTCGTGCTTTCTGTGAGCCGAACGAAGACGCTATTCTTTACTGCCCACCCACTTACGGTATGTACGCAATCAGTGCAGAGACGATTGGTGTTGAGCGTAAGGTTGTGCCTCTGACTTCTGAATGGCAATTGGATCTTCCAGCTATCGAAGCTCAGCTCGACAACGTAAAAGTGGTGTTTGTTTGTAGCCCAAATAACCCAACCGGTAATTTGGTTGATCGCAAAGACATCATCAAGTTGCTTGAAATGACACAAGACAAAGCGATTGTGGTGATGGATGAAGCGTATATCGATTTTTGTCCAGAAGCGTCAACCGTTGATTTGCTTGAGCAATATCCAAACCTAGCGATTCTGCGCACCTTGTCGAAGGCCTTTGCTCTGGCGGGCTTACGTTGTGGCTTTACGCTAGCGAACAAAGAGCTTATCGATGTACTGTTGAAAGTGATTGCTCCTTATCCAGTGCCAATCCCTGTTGCTGACATTGCCGTTCAAGCACTTTCAGAGCAAGGACTCGCGCGAGCTAAGTTCCAAGTTCTGGATTTAAGTGCTAACCGAGCGTATTTGCAGGCGGGTCTATTAGGTATGCCTCAAGTGACGGTTTTTGATGGCTGGGGTAACTACTTACTGGTGAAATTCCCGAACGGCGATGAGTTATTTAAAGCGGCTTGGGATACGGGCATTATTTTGCGTAATTCACCTATTGAAGACTGTGTTCGTATTAGTATTGGTAACCGCGAAGAGTGCGAAAAGACACTTGGATTCATTCGTAACTTTTATCAGTAACGAAAGGCTTACCAGTAATAACATTTGCCAGTTTGAGTTGATTAATCGCAGATTGGCAAGTGAAACCAATATTTTGGGTTAGCGTTTGATTTTAGCTAGGCCACCAGATTTAAAATTAAAAGGAAGTTCAAGTGAGTAAACAACAGAAAATACTTTTTATAGACCGTGACGGCACCTTAATTGTAGAGCCGCCAGTTGACTTTCAAGTAGATCGTTTAGACAAGCTAAAATTCGAACCGCGAGTAATTCCTAGCCTACTTGCACTGCAAGACGCTGGTTACCGTCTAGTGATGGTGACTAACCAAGATGGTCTAGGTACCGATAGCTACCCACAAGAAGATTTCGATGCACCACACAATATGATGATGGAGTTCTTCGAATCTCAAGGCGTTAAGTTTGACGACGTGCTTATTTGCCCTCACTTTGACGAAGACAACTGCTCTTGCCGTAAGCCTAAACTGGGTATGGTTAAAGAGTACCTACAAGGCGGTAAAGTCGATTTCCAACACTCTGTTGTGATTGGCGACCGAATGACGGATCTTCAACTGGCAGAGAACATGGCTATCCGCGGTATTCAATATGGCCCGGATGCGGAAACTGAAGGCACGCTTAACTGGCCACAAATCGTTAAAGATCTGACGGTTAATGCGCGTATTGCTGAAGTAGTTCGTACTACTAAAGAAACCGATATCAAGGTTGCAGTAAACCTTGATGAAACCGGTGGCAACAAGATCGATACCGGCATGGGTTTCTTCGACCACATGCTTGATCAAATCGCGACACACGGTGGTTTCCAAATGAACCTGACTGTGAAGGGCGACCTGCACATTGATGATCACCACACAGTCGAAGATACCGCTCTGGCTTTAGGCCAAGCATTGAAAGATGCACTAGGCGACAAACGTGGTATTGGCCGTTTTGGTTTCAGCCTACCAATGGATGAGTGTTTGGCTCAGTGTGCGTTAGACCTTTCTGGTCGTCCATACCTGAAGTTCGATGCTAAGTTCAGCCGTGAGCAAGTGGGTGATCTTTCAACCGAGATGGTGGTTCACTTCTTCCGTTCTCTAACTGATACATTGGCTTGTACGCTACACCTTTCTTCTGATGGCAATAATGATCACCACATCATTGAGAGCCTGTTCAAAGCGTTTGGCCGTACTCTTCGCCAAGCAATCAAAGTTGAAGGTAACGAGTTACCAAGCAGCAAAGGCGTTCTGTAAGGGTTCGGTATGAAAGAGCAAAAAGTCGTTATTATTGATACTGGTTGTGCCAACGTTTCATCGGTGAAGTTTGCGATTGAACGTCTGGGCTACGCAGTTGAAATTTCAAAAGAACCAGAAGTTGTTCTTGCTGCCGACAAGCTATTCCTACCCGGTGTAGGTACAGCAAGTGAGGCAATGAAGAACCTGCAAGAGCGTGACCTTGTTACCCTTGTCAAGCAAGTTGAGAAGCCTCTGCTGGGTATCTGTTTAGGTATGCAGCTGTTAGGCAAACTGTCTCAAGAGAAAGGTCAAAAGGCTGATGAGTTAGTTGAATGCCTAGGTTTGTGTGATGGCGAAGTTCGTTTACTTGAAACGGGCGACTTACCATTACCACACATGGGTTGGAACACAGTAACAGCAACGCCTAATCACCCGCTATTTAAAGACATTGAAGAAGGCGAATACTTCTACTTTGTTCATAGCTTCGCAATGCCAGTGGGCGACTACACAATCGCACAATGTGATTACGGTAATCCGTTCACTGCGGCGGTTCAAAGTGGCAATTATTATGGTGTTCAGTTCCACCCAGAGCGATCTTCGAAAGCTGGCTCTAAGCTGATTCAGAACTTCTTGGAATTGTAATAAGGATTAGGCAGCGGCTAACGTTGCCATATAAGGAATGTAAATGATTATTCCCGCGTTAGATTTAATTGAAGGCCAAGTAGTTCGCTTATTCCAAGGAGACTACGGGCAAGTAACAGAATACAAAGTAGACCCAGCAGAGCAGTTTAATCTGTACCACCAAGCTGGCGCTGGCTGGCTGCACCTTGTTGACTTAACGGGCGCAAAAGACACAACGGCTCGTCAGTTAGACTTGATTGCTAAGCTCCTTGCTAGCACGCCTGCGAACATCCAGATTGGTGGTGGCGTGCGTAACGAACAAGATGTCGTTGATCTGCTAGAAGCTGGCGCACAGCGCGTTGTGGTTGGTTCTACAGCCGTTAAGCAACCTGAGTTGGTGAAAGGTTGGATGGAGAAGTATGGCGCGGAAAAAATCGTGCTGGCTCTAGACATCAACATTGATGAAAGCGGCACACGTAAAGTGGCGATTTCAGGTTGGCAAGAAGATTCAGGTGTGACTATTGAAGCGCTGATTGAAGACTACCTCACAGTTGGTCTTAAACACGTGCTGTGTACCGATATTTCACGCGATGGCACGCTAGAAGGATCAAACGTAGAGCTCTATGTTGATCTTTGTAAGCAGTACCCACAAGTGCAATTCCAATCATCGGGCGGCATTGGCAGCCTAGCTGATATCGAAGCGCTAAAAGGCAGCGGTGTTGCGGGTGTGATTGTGGGTCGTGCACTACTTGATGGCAAGTTTACCGCAGAGGAGGCATTTGCATGTTGGCAAAGCGCATAATCCCTTGTTTGGATGTCCGTGACGGACAAGTGGTTAAGGGCGTTCAGTTCCGTAACCACGAAATTATTGGTGACATCGTTCCGCTAGCACAACGCTATGCAGAAGAGGGCGCCGATGAATTGGTATTTTATGACATCACCGCATCAAGTGATGGCCGTGTGGTCGATAAAAGCTGGGTGAAACGCGTAGCTGAAGTGATCGATATCCCTTTCTGTGTCGCTGGTGGTATTAAATCAGCAGAAGATGCAGCGCGCATCCTTGAGTTTGGTGCGGATAAAGTGTCAATCAACTCACCGGCATTGGCTAATCCACAGCTGATTACTGACCTTGCTGATAAGTTTGGCGTTCAGTGTATCGTTGTCGGTATCGATTCATACTTCGACAAAGAAACCGGTAAATATCAGGTTTACCAATTTACAGGCGATGAAGCGCGTACTAAAGCAACCAAATGGGAAACCAAAGATTGGGTGCAGGAAGTACAGAAGCGTGGCGCAGGTGAGATTGTGTTAAACATGATGAACCAAGATGGCGTTCGTAACGGCTATGATATCGATCAGTTAAACATGGTGCGTGAAGTGTGTAATGTGCCATTGATTGCCTCTGGTGGCGCTGGTGCAATGGAGCACTTTGCTGAAGCTTATAAAAAGACCAACGTGGATGGAGCACTTGCGGCTTCGGTATTCCACAAACAAGTCATCAATATTGGTGAACTTAAACAGTATTTAAAACAACAAGATGTAGAGGTGCGACTATGAGTTTTGAACCCGTAAGCTTATCAAAAACAGAAGTAGGCGCATTGTCAGAGCGTATTAACTGGGAAAAAGTAGATGGCTTAGTGCCAGCGATTGTTCAAGATTACCAGTCAAGCCAAGTGCTAATGATGGGATACATGAACCCAGCCGCACTTGAGAAAACGGGTGAAACTGGCAATGTGACGTTTTTCTCTCGCACAAAAGAGCGTCTTTGGACGAAAGGTGAAACGTCGGGCAATGTATTGCAACTGCAAAACATCGCCTTGGACTGTGACAGCGACACCTTACTGGTTAAAGTTAATCCCATTGGTCCAACGTGCCACACAGGTACAACAACGTGTTGGGATGGAGACAAGCAAGAAGAGTCTCAGATGGTGTGGCTTCATCAGCTTGAGCAGCTATTGGCTGCCCGCAAGGACGCCGATCCTGAATCTTCTTATACTGCCAGTCTATATGCCCGTGGCACCAAGCGTATTTCGCAAAAAGTGGGCGAAGAAGGCGTTGAAGTCGCGCTTGCGGCGACGTCGGGCGATAAGGCGGAGTTAGTGTGTGAATCAGCAGATTTGATTTACCACCTAATGGTTCTTCTTCAAGACCAAGGCTTATCGATGGATGATGTGGTAAACAAGCTGAAAGAGCGTCATAAGTAAGCTCTCTTTAGATTAATAGAACCGCGTAAAAGACAGACAAAAGCCCCGCAAACAAACATGTTTACGGGGCTTTTTAGTTTTTTAATTTTCAAGATTTCAAGATTTC